>DATHPL010000411.1:0-8646 GCA_035483915.1 Bradyrhizobium sp. | reverse complement strand
CTACAATGCCAGCAATGTGATTGCCGTGTTCAATCCGCTGGAAAAGATGCTGAAATTCGTCGACGGCGGAACGGCAGCCGCCGCCAACCAATCAGGCCTTTCAGGTATCTTCCGGCTGCTGCTCGACGGCATCGTTTCGGTAGCTGCCCGGTATTCCTTCGTATTGCATTCCTCCCCGCGTCCCACCGTGTTCCTGACCTGGCTGATCGTGCCCGGGATCGTCTATGCATGGATGCGAGGAGAAAAGCAGGTCTCGATCCAGGCCTTGCTGCTGCTGATGGTGGCGGTTGGAATCGACGCACTGGGTGTGCAGCGCGGGTTGAAGTCGGAATATTTTATCTTCACCGACCCACTGATCATCCTTTCCGGCGCGCTCTTGCTCGATCGCTTAAGCGATCTGCGCTTTCACAAATGGGCCTTTCCGATTGCTTTGATTCTTTTTGCGTTGCAGATCGGCATCAGCCAGGCCGAGCCGATCAAATATGCTGTCATGCGACGCGGACCGGAATCGGTCTGCGATTGGAACCAGTATTACATGCCGCTGATGCCGCTGCCCTGGTGTCCGCCCGCACGGTCCTGAAGATTTTCACGCCCCGGAACCGGAGATATCCCCAACCCTGCATCCTGCCAAAGCCGATATGGCGTAATGCGGCAACTCGGCTATGATGGGCGCGGGGGAAATCGCGCCGGCCACGTGAAGCGAGGCACGGCGCGATCAGACAACAGGGAAAACCAAGATGCGTATTGCGGCAGCACTGATCTTTGCAGGCGCGATCTCACTCTGCGCGAGCGGAGCGGCACGGTCGCAAACCCCGCCCGCCAAGCCCGGCGCCGCACCCGCCGCCACAGCAGCTCCCGCTCCTGCCGCGGCGCCTGCGCCGGCCAAGCCGCCCTGTGCCAATCCCGACGCGCTCGGGATTGCCCGCGTCGTCGAGATCGACACGACAGGCGGACCGGGATTTGGCTTCGAGCATTTCAAACAACTCGATTTCCTGCGCGAAAAGGAAGTCGTGCTGACCTTTGACGACGGCCCGTGGCCGGAGAACACGCCCTCCGTGCTCAAGACGCTGGCCAGCGAATGCACGACCGGAATCTTCTTTTCGATCGGCAAACACGCCACCTATTACCCCGAAATCCTCAAGCAGGTGGCTGCCGCCGGTCACACCATCGGTACTCACACGTGGTCGCACGCAACGCTCACCAACAAGAAGCTGACCGAAGATCAGCGCAAGGAGGAAATCGAGAAGGGATTTTCCGCCGTGAAGTGGGCGCTAGGCGGCGTGTCGCCGTCCCCCTTCTTCCGCTTCCCTGCCTTGCAACACCCGCCTGAGATGGTGACCTATCTCGGCACGCGGAACATCGCGATGTTCTCCTGCGATCTCGACTCTTTCGATTTCAAAGCACGGAACGCGCAACAGGTGATCGACGTCACCATGAAGAAGCTCGACAAGCAGGGCAAAGGCATCATCCTGATGCACGACTTTCACAAGCACACCGCCGAAGCGCTGCCGGCATTGCTGCGCAAGTTGAAAGAAGGCGGATACAAGGTGGTGCAGATGAAGGCCAAGGCGCCCGTTCAAACCCTTCCGCAATACGATGAGGAAGTGCTGAAAGACGCCAAGCTGCCCACCGTCAGTTCCCGACCGGTATCGAGCGTGGTGCAGACGATTTCGGAATAGTTCGCGTAGAAGGCTGTGCCGGCATTCCGCATCGAGGCCTATGTCATCGTATCCGCCGACGGACGGTTGGCGGATGAGCGGCACGTGATGCCGGAGACGCTGAAATTCGAGGGTGACAAGCAGTTCTTCACGGCGGCCCTTGATCGCGCCGACCTGATCGTCCACGGCCGCCGCTCGCACGAAGGTCAGCCAAACTCACCGCAGCGAAAACGGATCGTGGTGACGCGCAAGGTCGCTGATGTTGCTGACGATCCATCCAACCCCAAGGCGACGTTGTGGAATCCCGCGAAGGCCTCTTTCGAGGCCGCATGCGCCCATGCCGGCGTTCACAAAGGCACCGTCGCCATTATTGGCGGCCCTGATGTGTTCGACATGTTCATGGATCGCTACGACACGTTCTGGCTTTCGCAGGCCCCGAACGTCGCTTTGCCCGGCGGTGAACCGGTCTTCTCTGGCGTACCGAAACAAACGCCGCAGGAAATTCTCTCAAGCCACGGCCTCAAGCCCGGCCAAAGCCTGGTTCTTGATGCAGCCAACGGCGTCACCGTCACGCCGTGGCAGAGGACGCCTCAAACGTCGTAAGCGGGCTCATGGGCTTTGGCCGAGCGGCTTGTCCCAACAATCATGAACAAGGCGCCGATCAGCGACAGATTCTTCAGCGCATGGACCATGTTGTTTCTGGCCTCAGGACCGGTCTGATTCCAGAAGTCGTGGTAGTAGAACGTCGCGCCCGCCACAAACAGGATCAGCAGGATCGCAAAGAAACGCGCGCCAAGGTTCAGCGCAATCATGAGGCCGCAAATCACCTCAAGCGCGCCGGCTGCAATCGCCAGTATCTGCGCCATCGGCATTCCGGTGATGGTCTCGAGCTGTGCGGTATAGGGAGCCACGATCGCAGGAAGCACGATCTTCTCGGTCATTTGGGCCGTTGCCGACAGGTCCAGAAGCTTGGAGGCTCCGGAGAAAACGAAAAGCACGGCGAACAAAATTCGTCCAAATGTAACAAACGCTGGCATTTTCGGCCTTTCTGGGTCGCAAAGCTCAGGAATGGCGGAGCGATTATGGTCGTTCCGCGCAGGCTTTTCAAATGTTCAATCGATTTCCGGCCAACTCCCGCTCAAGCAAATAGCGACGGCTGCTGGCGCCCGGCACGCTCCTGCGCCTCAACGGCGGCGATCGCCGTCATGTTGAGAATGCCGCGCGCCGTCACCGACGGCGTCAGGATATGGGCAGGTCGTGACGGCCCCATGAGGATCGGCCCCACCGGCAAAGCGTCGGCCAATGCCTTGATCATCTGATAAGCCACATTGGCGGTGTCGAGGTTGGGCATGATCAGAATATTGGCCACACCTTCGAGGTGCGAATGCGGCAAGACCAGCTTGCGGGCGGCTTCCGAAAGGGCTGTATCACCCTGCATTTCGCCGTCCGCTTCGATTTCGGGATGCTTCTCGCGCAACAGCGCCGTAGCGCGGCGCATTTTCCGTGAAGATTCTGTGTCATAGCTGCCGAAGTCGGAATGTGACACGAAGGCGACTTTGGGCTTGATGTTGAAGCGCTGTACATGGACGGCAGCCAGCGCCGCCATTTCAGCAAGTTCTTCAGCGCTCGGATTTGGCCGCACCTGGGTATCGGCGATGAAATAGGCGCCCTTGCTCGTAATCATCAGCGACAGCGCCGCAAAGTCACTTAAGCCCGGCCGGAAGCCGATGATTTCGCGGACGTGGCGCAGGTGGCTCATATAGCCGCCTTCGACGCCGCAGATCATGGCATCGGCCTCGCCGCGGCTGACTGCAAGCGCGGCGATCACGGTGGCGTTGGTTCGCACCGCGGTCCGCGCCGCATCCGGCGTCACGCCGTGCCGGCCGGAAGTCGTGATGTAGGATTGGACGTAGGAGCGATAACGGGGATCGTCTTCGGGATTGATGAGATCGAAATCCTTGCCGGCCTTGATGGCGAGACCAAACCGCTTGATCCGCGCTTCGACCACCGACGGACGCCCGACCAGAATCGGCCGCGCCACGTTTTCCTCCAGCACCACCTGCGTGGCATGCAGCACGCGCTCGTCTTCGCCTTCCGCGTAGATGACACGGACCGGCTGGGTCTTGGCCTTAGCGAAGACCGGCTTCATGACGAGGCCGGAGCGGAACGCAAAGCGCTCAAGCTGGATGCAGTATTCCTCGAACTTCGGAAGTGGCCGGCTCGCCACGCCGGAATCCATCGCCGCCTTGGCAACCGCAGGCGCGATGCGCAGGATCAGCCGCGGATCGAACGGGCTTGGGATCAGCGAACCCGGGCCGAAACCTTGCGCCTGCCCGCTGTCGAAACCAGGCGCCAGCGCATCCACCGGCGGATCGCGGGCTAATTGCGCGATGGCGTCCACCGCCGCTTTTTTCATTTCCTCGTTGATCGCGGTCGCACCGACATCGAGGGCGCCGCGGAAGATGAACGGAAAACAAAGGACATTGTTGACCTGATTGGGGAAGTCGGACCTCCCGGTGCAGATCATCGCGTCGGGGCGGGCTTTGCGCGCCTCGTCCGGCATGATCTCCGGGTTGGGGTTGGCCAGCGCCATCACCAGCGGCTGCTCTCCCATCTGCTTGACCATCTCCGGCTTCAGCACGTTGGGCGCGGAAAGGCCGAGGAAAATGTCGGCGCCCGGAATCGCGTCGGCGAGCACGCGCTTGTCGGTCTTCTGCGCGTAGACCGCCTTCCAACGGTCCATCAATTTCGTGCGGCCTTCGTAGACCACGCCTTCGATATCGCAGACCCAGATGTTTTCGCGTTTGGCGCCCATCGACACCAGAAGATTGAGGCAGGCGAGCGCCGCAGCCCCTGCGCCTGAACAGACGATCTTGACGTCGGAGAGTTTCTTTCCGTTGATGAACAGCGCGTTGGTGATGGCCGCGCCGACGATGATGGCCGTGCCATGCTGGTCGTCATGAAACACCGGGATTTTCATCCGCGCCTTGAGCTGGGCTTCGATCTCAAAGCACTCCGGGCCCTTGATATCCTCAAGGTTGATACCGCCGAAGGTCGGCTCGAGCGCCGCGACGGTTTCGACCACGCGCTCGATGGTGTCGGCAGCGATCTCGATATCGAAAACGTCGATGCCGGCAAACTTCTTGAACAGGACCGCCTTGCCCTCCATCACGGGTTTGGAGGCCAACGGGCCGATGTTGCCGAGGCCGAGCACCGCCGTCCCGTTCGTGACCACCGCGACCAGATTGGCGCGGGCAGTCAGCGAGGCCGCCTCAGCAGGGTTGTTGGCGATTTCGGTACAGGCCGCGGCCACGCCAGGAGTGTAGGCCAACGCAAGGTCGCGCTGATTGGCGAGCGGCTTGGTCGCCTGGATCTCGAGCTTGCCGGGCCGCGGCAGCCGGTGATAGGCGAGCGCTGCAGCGTGAAGGTCTTCGGAATAGGACATTCGCTTCCCCCGGGGGCTTCATTATCGCCCCGAAACAATCGATCTGGGTGGTGATAACCTTCAGTTTTGCGGCAGATTGAGCCGGATGTGAAGCTCGCGCAACTGTTTCGGCGTGACCTCGGAAGGGGCACCCATCATCAGGTCTTCGGCCCGCTGGTTCATCGGGAACAGGACCACTTCGCGCAGGTTTTCCTCGCCGCACAACAGCATCACGATCCGGTCGATACCAGGCGCGATACCTCCGTGCGGGGGGGCGCCGAGCGACAGCGCGCGGAGCATGCCGCCGAATTTCGCCTCCAGCACGTCTTCGGGATAACCCGCAATCGCAAACGCCTTCTTCATCACATCGGGACGGTGATTACGGATGGCGCCTGACGACAGTTCGGTGCCGTTGCAGACAATGTCGTACTGAATGGCCTTGAGGCTCAGCAGCTTTTCATGGTTGGCGGGATCAAGCGCCAGGAATTCCTCGGGCTCGATGTTCGGCATCGAGAACGGGTTGTGCGAGAAATCGATCTTCTTCTCTTCTTCGTTCCACTCGAACATCGGAAAATCGACGATCCAGCAGAATTCGAACCTGTCCTTGTCGATCAGGTTCAATTCCTCGCCGAGCTTGGTGCGGGCAAGGCCGGCAAACTTCCAGAACTTGTCGGGATCACCGGCAACGAAGAACGCAGCGTCGCCGTCCTTCAATCCGAGTTGGGCACGGATGGCCGCCGTCCGCTCAGGCCCGATATTGTTGGCGAGCGGACCTGCCCCCTCACCGCCTTCGCGCCACATGATGTAGCCGAGCCCCGGCTGGCCCTCGCCCTGCGCCCAGGAGTTCATGCGGTCGCAGAAGGCACGCGAGCCGCCGCCTTTGCCGGGGATCGCCCACACCTGGTTCTTCGGATCTTCGAGCATCCGCGCAAACACCTTGAAGCCAGAGCCGCGGAAATGCTCCGAGACCACCTGCATCTCGATCGGGTTGCGCAGGTCCGGCTTGTCGGTGCCGTATTTGCTCACGGCGGTCGCATAGGGAATCAGCGGGAATTTGGCGGTGACATGCTTGCCTTCCGCAAATTCCTCGAACACGCCGCGCATCACCGGCTCAATCGCGCTGAACACGTCATCCTGAGTAACGAAGCTCATCTCGACATCGAGCTGATAGAATTCGCCCGGCGAACGGTCGGCGCGCGCGTCCTCGTCGCGGAAGCACGGCGCGATCTGGAAATAGCGGTCGAAGCCGGCAACCATCGTGAGCTGCTTGAACTGCTGCGGGGCCTGCGGCAGCGCATAGAACTTGCCCGGATGAAGGCGGGACGGCACCAGGAAGTCACGCGCGCCTTCCGGTGACGACGCCGTCAGGATCGGGGTCTGGAACTCGAAGAACCCCTGCTCTTTCATCCGCTTGCGGATCGAATCAATGATCTGGCCACGCTTTATGATGTTTTGGTGCAACTTGTCGCGGCGAAGGTCGAGGAAACGGTACTTGAGCCTGATATCCTCAGGGTATTCCTGCTCGCCGAACACCGGCATCGGCAATTCGGCCGCCGGTCCCAGCACTTCGATCTCGGTGATGTAGAGTTCGACCAGGCCTGTCGCCAAATCGAGGTTGTCAGTGCCCTCCGGACGCCGCCGCACCTTGCCGTCGATCCGGACCACCCATTCCGAGCGCAGGCTTTCAGCGACCTTGAAGGCCGGCGAATCCGGGTCGGCGACGCATTGCGTCAACCCGTAATGGTCGCGCAGATCGATGAACAGAACACCGCCATGGTCGCGAATGCGATGACACCAACCGGACAAACGAACGCTCTGGCCAATATCGCTCTCCCGGAGCGCGCCGCAGGTATGGGACCGGTAACGATGCATCGAATTTCCATCAGTCAAATGTCGGAGGGTCGAATCGAGCCACCCAAAGGGCCTGCCGAAGAGGTTGAGGGTTTACCCGAGGCCGCGAGGGGCGGCAACCGATCAAGGCCCTCCCGAGAGCCATGAAAATCGGGAAATTTCGCTCTTTCCAAGGAAGCGGATTGTCTAATGCCCGCCTATGCCTATCTTGACGGCATGACGGTGCATTTCCCCTTCCAGAACACCTATGCCGCGCTCCCGGACGGCTTTTTCGCGCGGGTCGCGCCGACGCCGGTGACCGCCCCCAGGCTGATCAAATTAAATCGACCGCTCGCGGTCCGGCTCGGGCTTGACCCCGACCTTTTGGAGAGCCCCGAGGGCGCTGAAATCCTCGCCGGAAAGCGCCTTCCGGACGGGGCCGAACCGATCGCCATGGCCTACGCCGGCCACCAGTTCGGCTATTTCGTGCCGCAGCTCGGCGACGGACGCGCCATTCTGCTCGGCGAGGTCATCGATATCGACGGCATCCGCCGGGACATCCAGCTCAAGGGCTCGGGGCCGACGCCATTTTCCCGCCGTGGCGATGGCCGCGCGGCGCTGGGACCGGTCTTGCGCGAATACATTGTCAGCGAAGCGATGGCGGCGCTCGGGATTCCGACCACGCGCTCGCTCGCCGTGACCGTTACCGGCGAACATGTCATGCGCGAAACGGCGCTGCCGGGCGCGGTGCTGACACGCGTGGCCTCAAGCCACATTCGTGTCGGCACGTTCCAGTATTTTGCAGCCCGTGGCGATACCGAAGGCGTCAAGCGCCTCGCCGACCATGCGATCGCCAGGCACTATCCGCAGGCGGCAGAGGCCGAGCGCCCCTATCACACCCTACTGGAAGGCGTCATCACCCGGCAGGCCGAGCTGGTGGCGCGCTGGCTCCAGGTCGGGTTCATCCACGGCGTCATGAACACCGACAATACATCGATCTCGGGCGAGACGATCGACTACGGTCCCTGCGCCTTCATGGATCACTACGATCCCGCGGCCGTGTTCTCCTCGATCGATGAGCAAGGCCGATACGCTTATGCCAACCAGCCGCGGATCGCGCTCTGGAATCTGACACGGCTGGCTGAGTGCTTGTTGCCGCTGTTTTCCGACGACAAGGACAAGGCGATCGAACAAGCCCAGTCTGTCCTCGCCGAATTTCCGGCGAAGTTTACGGCGGCGTATCAATCCGGCCTGCGGCAGAAGATCGGCCTTTTCACCGCGCGCGATGGCGACGAGGCGCTGGTGCAGGACCTCCTGGATGCGATGGCCAAAAACAAGGCCGACTTCACGCTGACCTTCCGCGGCCTGAGCGCCGCCGCTGAGGATGCAGCCCGCGATCAGGACGCTCGCACGCATTTCGCCGATCCCATCGCTTACGACGAATGGGTGGCGCGCTGGCGGCAGCGTACCGGCGAGGAACCGCAAACACCGGCCGAGCGCGCTGGCGTGATGCGGGCCGTCAACCCCGCTTTCATTCCCCGCAACCATCGGATCGAGGCGGTAATCCAGGCAGCGGTTGCGCGCGACGACTATGCGCCGTTTGAAGAGCTCATTGCCGTGTTGGCGAAGCCCTACGAAGAGCAGCCGGCATTCGCCGATTACGCCAATCCGCCCGAGCCGCATCAGCGGGTGCTCCAGACGTTTTGCGGGACGTAAATCGTTAACCGTCCCCGA
>DATHPL010000410.1:0-2611 GCA_035483915.1 Bradyrhizobium sp. | reverse complement strand
CGCGGAAAGCCGCGCCGCGCCGGTTGCGGCGATCCCGCCGGAGACCACGACGACATGGCCGCGGCTGTATTTATGCCCCTCCATCGTCGGCACCGGAAACGCGCCGCTCCAGGACGATGGAATATTCTCTGATGTCTTGGGCGCGATCTCGATAAGCACACTCGCATCGATGCCGATGTCGGCGACACGCACGCGGCCGCAATGTAGCCGTCCAGGCAGCAACAGATGCGCGGGCTTGCGGCGGAAGAAAGTGACGGTTTCAACGGCTCGCACCGCAGTCCCCATGACGGCACCGGTGGTGCCGTTGACGCCGCTCGGCAGATCGATGGCGAGAACCGGCGCGCCGTCGGCGTTGATTGCTTCAATCATGTCGAACGGCTCGCCCTTGACCGGCCGATCGAGGCCAGCCCCAAACAGCGCATCGATGATCAGCGCTGGTCTGCCGATGGCCTGGGGGTTGAACGGCAACACCGGATATTTCCAGCCGCGCGCGGCGGACGCCGCGTCGCCCTGCAGGCTCTCCCGCTCGCATAACAGGATGACGGAAACGTCCCGGTCGCGAGCGGCGAGTTCAGCGGCGGCGACAAAGCCATCGCCGCCGTTATTGCCAGGACCGGCGATCACCAGGATCGGTCCTTCCGCAACGAGGTCCATCGCCGCGGCAGCGACCGCTTGGCCCGCGCTCAGCATCAGGGAAAAGCCCGGCGTGCCGGCCGCGATCGCGAGCCGGTCGGCACGCTCCATCTCCGCGGTCGTCAGAACTTCCATGCCCAATCCCCTGACAAAAACGCCCGTTTCTCAGGCACTTTTCGCATCGTCAAATGCCCAACCCCGGACGGTCGCACACCTTTTGACCTATTTGCCTAATTGCAGTGCTGCACTATGATTGGTCGATTCTCGCCGATGGTCTTCCAGTGCCCGTTAAAAGGTTGATAATATTCCAAAATCGGGCGTCTTAACAATTTGGCATAGACCCTGCTTTCGAGGAAGCAAGTTCCGGATCAATGAGCTGGGAAAGCCAACCTCAGACCTCGCAAGCCCGCGGACCCAACCATTTCGCGCTATCGCGACAACAAACCTGAACGTCTTGAGACCCTATAAAGTGCCGGGAGGCAACCTGTGAAGAAAATCGAAGCCATCATCAAGCCGTTCAAGCTGGACGAGGTTAAAGAAGCGCTGCAGGAAGTCGGACTTCAAGGCATTACCGTCACCGAAGCCAAGGGTTTCGGGCGCCAAAAGGGCCATGCCGAGCTCTACCGTGGCGCCGAATACATCGTGGACTTCCTGCCCAAGGTGAAGATCGAGATCGTCATTTCCGATGAACTGGTCGAGCGCGCGATCGACGCCATCCGCCGCGCGGCGCAGACGGGGCGGATCGGCGACGGCAAGATCTTCGTGTCCAATATCGAGGAGGCCATCCGCATCCGGACTGGCGAATCCGGGCTCGACGCGATCTAATAACGCGCAGATTTGATGGGTGATCGGACTGCTGGCGGGTTAATTCCGCCAGGAGTGGCGTTTGTTGTTTGACTTCCGATATTGTCTTGGGCATCCCCCGATTGTATTGACCATGAGCCGGGCGCCGTCTGCGGCCCCAAACCAAGACAGTCACCAAAAGGGGGATTCATGAAGACCGCCAAGGACGTCCTCAAGTCGATCAAGGACAACGACGTCAAATACGTTGATCTGCGCTTTACCGATCCGCGCGGGAAGTGGCAGCACGTCACCTTCGACGTCACCATGATCGATGACGATATTTTCGCCGAGGGCACCATGTTCGACGGCTCGTCGATCGCGGGCTGGAAGGCGATCAATGAATCCGACATGTGCCTGATGCCCGATCCCGTCACCGCGACGATCGATCCGTTCTTCGCCGAGACCACCATGGTCATCACCTGCGACGTGCTGGAGCCGACCACCGGCGAGCCCTATAACCGCGACCCCCGCGGCATGGCCAAAAAGGCCGAGGCCATGGTCAAGTCGATGGGCGTGGGCGACACCGTGTTCTTCGGCCCCGAAGCCGAATTCTTCGTGTTCGACGACGTCCGCTTCCAGACCACGCCCTACAACACCGGCTTCAAGCTCGACTCCTCCGAATTGCCGATCAACTCCGACACCGAATATGAAGGCGGCAACCTCGGTCACCGCATCCGCACCAAGGCGGGCTACTTCCCCGTCCCGCCGCAGGACTCGGTGCAGGACATGCGCTCCGAAATGCTCGGCGCGATGGCCAAGATGGGCGTCAAGGTCGAGAAGCATCACCACGAAGTGGCGTCCGCGCAGCACGAACTCGGCATGAAGTTCGACACGCTGACCCGTATGGCCGACCAGATGCAGATCTACAAATATTGCATCCATCAGGTCGCGCACATCTACGGCAAGACCGCTACCTTCATGCCAAAGCCGG
Source organism: Bradyrhizobium sp. (assembly GCA_035483915.1). Classification (GTDB taxonomy): domain Bacteria; phylum Pseudomonadota; class Alphaproteobacteria; order Rhizobiales; family Xanthobacteraceae; genus Bradyrhizobium. Next base: position 204 of record DATHPL010000410.1, on the reverse strand, counting down.
TCTATGGCGACAACGGCTCGGGCATGCACTGCCACCAGTCGATCTGGAAGGGCGGCAAGCCGGTATTCGCCGGCAACAAGTACGCCGACCTGTCGGAAACCTGCCTCCACTATATCGGCGGCATCATCAAGCACGCCAAGGCGATCAACGCCCTCACCAACCCCACCACCAACAGCTACAAGCGCCTCATCCCAGGCTTCGAGG
>DATHPL010000409.1:0-11524 GCA_035483915.1 Bradyrhizobium sp. | reverse complement strand
GTGAACACGTCGTGGTAGTTGAACGACGAGGCGCGTACGCGGATCACGACGCTTCCGGGCTTTGCCGTCGGCCTCGGGTGATTTGTCACCAGCTCCAGGTTTTCCAATCCGCCGTGCTGGCGCAGAACGAGCGCCTTCATCGTCTCTGACATTTCATTATCCCGTTAATACAAATCCGGCGCGTGTCACGCGCAGGAATTCCAGATTTCGCGGCAGTTTGCTGAGGGACGCCGCAATATCAAGCCGAATTCCTCGCAACCCACCCATTCGGGGAAGGATTTCGCATTTCGACGGGGTGAAGCGCAAGAGCCTTCCAACTGATGACAAAGATCAGGATGCAGCCGGGATCGCAGCCTCGACGATCGTGTCGATCGACGAAAGCAGACTGGCTTTCGGCGCTGCGCCTCGTCCTTCGGCGAAGACCGACACGACGTCCTCCAGCACCGTGCGGAGCTGTTCCGGTCTCACCGTCTCTTTTTCCGGCAGCCTGAGCGGCAGGCATTCAACCAGCAGCTTGTTTTCAAGCTTTTCGGCCGCCAGTTCCAGCGCCTTGACCTGCGAACGGAATTGTTCGGTCGCTTCGCTGGGCGCGGGCTGGGGTCCGGCCTTCAATCCCGAACGGATAGCTCGCAATGGCCACACGATCTGCTCGCGCCAAAGGCGGCAGGCTTCGTTGAGTGCCCTGATTTCATCCGGCGCCAATAAAAGGCGCTGTTTGACGGCGGCAAAGGTCGTCGTCAGCAGCATCATCACGTCGACACCGGCCTCGTCCTGCAGAGCGAGGCAGGCTTCCGCAACGCCGTGCTTGGCGTAGATGGCCAACGCAAAGGTCCAGCACTCAGCTTCGAGGTCGGGCTTCATTCCGGGTTCTTGATCGAATTCAATCCGCCCCAGCGGTTGACGGCGGTGTTCTCGATGTCAAAGAGATCAAGCACGCGCCCCAGCGTGTGGTCGACCATCTGCTCCAGGCTCGCAGGCCGTGCATAAAATGCGGGCACCGGCGGGTAGACGATCGCCCCCATCTCGGTGGCGGCGGTCATCGCGCGCAGATGACCGAGGTGAAGCGGCGCCTCGCGCACGAGTAGCACCAGACGCCTGCGCTCTTTCAGCACCACATCAGCAGCGCGCGTGACCAGCGAAGATGTCGCGCCCGAGGCGATCTCGGCGAGACTCCGCATCGAACATGGCGCAATCACCATGCCCATCGTTCGGAACGATCCGCTCGAGATCGAGGCGCCGATATTGTCGACCTGATGAACGACGCTCGCCAGCGCTGAAACCTCTGCGATGCCGATGTCCATCTCCTGGGTCAGGGTGATCTTGGCCGACCGGCTCATCACGAGATGGGTTTCGATCTCGGTCGTCTGCAACAGCCGCAGTAGCCGGACGCCGTAGATCGCCCCGGAGGCGCCGGTGATGCCAACGATCAATCGCCGTGGATGTGTGCTCATCGAACGCAGAACCAGTGTTAGAACAAATGGAACGATACCTAGGCCGCAATAGCACAGAGTCCAGGCGGCGTTAAGTTAACGGGAAACTCTGGCCTCTTTCAGAGGCTCCCGCCTTGGGATAGCTTGACGTCATGAGGCTTCCACGTCGTCGTTTTTTGCACCTCGCCGCCGGGTTTTCGGCGCTGCCGGCTCTCTCAGGAGTAGTAAAGGCGCAATCCTATCCGGCCCGAACGGTTCGGGTGATCGTGCCATATTCACCTGGTGGCCCCACCGATGTCTGCGCGCGTCTGATCGTGCAGAAGCTTTCCGATCGATTGGGCAAGCAGTTCTATGTCGAGGATATCACCGGCGCCGGCGGCAATATCGGCACTGGTCAAGCCGCGCGGGCGGCGCCGGATGGTTACACGATCCTCATTACGGTTAATAGCTATGTCATCAATCCGACCTTGTATGAAAAGGTTCCTTACGACGCGCTGAAGGATTTCGAGGCGGTGACGCAGGTCGCGATTTTTCAGTCGGCCATGTTCGTCCATCCGTCCGTGCCGGCGCGCACCGTTGCCGAACTCGTCGCGCTGATCAAGGCGAACCCGAACAAATACAGCTTCGCTTCGCCGGGTTTCGGAACGCCGTCGCACCTTCTCGGCGAACAGTTTCGTGTCGCGACCAATGTCGACCTGGTGCACGTTCCCTATGGCGGCAGCGGCACGGCTGCCACCTCGGTAGTTGCCGGCAATCCGCCGATCGGCTTTGCCGCACTTTCGGCAGCGATGCCATTCGTTCAGGACGGCAAGCTGCGGGCGCTGGCAGTAATGAGCCAGCGCCGTTCGCAGGCGCTTCCCGATCTTCCCACGATCGCTGAGGCTGGATATCCGGATCTCGACGGCGACGCCTGGGTCGGCGTCCTGGTTCCAACTGGCACGCCGAAAGAGGTTGGCGCGCGCCTCCATCAGGAAATCGTTAAGATCATCGACGAGCCGGACACAAGGGAACGACTAGCGGGGCTTGGTCTTGAACCCGTGGGCGACAGCCCCGAGCAATTCTCCGGACAGTTGAAAGTCGAGATGGAGAAGTGGACCAGGATCATTCGTGCCGCCAAGATCAGGGCCGAATAAGATCAGGGCCAAATGAGGTGAGGGAGCAGGTGATGGGAGCAAGGCGTTCCAACACGGATACGGCCAGCGAGACCGCGCATCCCGATTTGCGCGACTGGCTGAATCAGCTTGCCGCCGCCGACCGCCTGGCGGTGGCGCATAAAGGCGTCTCGCTGATCGACGAATTGGCGGCGGTCGCCAAGAAACTCGAAAATGAACGTGCGGTGCTGTTTCCCGAACCCAGTCACCATCTAATCCCGGTGGTCGCCAATCTGTTCTGCGAGCGCGGCTGGATTGCGGATGCGCTCGGGGTTCCGGTTGAAAAACTGCTTTCGAATTTCCAGAACGCCGTGCGCCACCCGCTGCCGTGGGTCGAGGTCGCAGCCGCTCCCGCGCAGGACGTCGTTCATGAGAAAGTCGATCTGCTCAAGCAATTGCCGATCCCGAAACACAACGAGCACGATAGCGGTCCTTACATCACGGCGGCGCTGTTGATTGCGCGCAATCCGAAGACGGGCGTCCAGAACGTGTCGATCCACCGCTGCCAGGTCAGCGGCCCCGACCGTATCGGCGTCTTGCTGCTGCCCCGGCATACGCTGCATTACTTCCGGATGGCGGAGGAGGCCGGCGAAGGTCTGGAGATCGCGTTGGTGATCGGCGTGCATCCGGCCTGCATTCTCGCTTCGCAAGCGATCGCCGCACTCGATAGCGACGAAATGGAAATCGCAGGCGCGCTGCTTGGCCGTCCCGTCGAAATGGTCAAGTGCCGCACCAATCGCGTGCGTGTGCCCGCGCATGCGGAGATCGTCATCGAAGGCCGCATCCTGCCGAAGGTTCGCGAGCCCGAGGGGCCGTTCGGCGAATTCCCGCAATATTATGGGCCGCGCGCCGATCGCGAGGTGATCCAGGTCGATGCGATCACCCGTCGCAAGAATGCGATTTTTCATACCATTGTCGGGGGCGGCGTCGAGCACCTCCTGCTTGGCGGTATTCCGCGCGAGGCGACGCTTCTCGAGCATTTGCAGCGAAGCTTTCCCTCGGTGCGAGACGTGCGTCTCACCCGTGGTGGCACCTGCCGCTACCACCTTGTCGTCAAGATCGACAAGAAGAGCCAGGGCGAGCCGAAGAATATCATCATGGGCGCGTTCGGCGGCCACTACGACATCAAGCAGGTCGTGGTGGTCGATATGGACGTGAATATCGATGACGAAACCGAAATCGAATGGGCGGTCGCGACCCGTTTCCAGGCCGACCGCGACCTCGTCATCGTTTCGGGCGCGCAGGGCTCGAAGCTCGATCCGTCGTCCGACAACGGCATCAGCGCCAAGATGGGAATCGACGCAACCAAACCGCTGTCGATGGAGCCGATGGAGTTCAAGCGCATCCACGTCAAGGGCGTCGAGAAGGTTAACCTCGGTCAAGTTTTGCAGGATGATCCAAAAGCCGCCTTTGCGAGGCTGATCGCAGGCTGATAGGCTGCTGTCCATCATGAGATAACACCGGCTCAAGCCGGGCGAGCCGCGTTCATTGGGAAACGGGAGAGAAGCCTAACGATGTCAACGGCGCTGCGGATCGCGCACGGAGCCTTCGGGCGGGTTGCGCTTCTCGATATGGACGGGTCGCTGGTGCGACACGCCCATCCGCACTGCCATGTGCTGTTGAAGGTCGAGGGTGCGGATACCCAGTTCATCGTCGGGGATAAGGTTTACCCGTTGACCGATACCACTGCTGTGCTGGTGAACGGCTGGCAGCCGCATTCCTATGTCCATTATCCGGAGCGGCCGCGCACGGTCATCCTCGCGCTCTATATTGAGCCGGAATGGCTGACGGCCTTCCGGCCCGGCTGGGCCGCCAGCGGCGCGCCGGGCTTTTTCAGCCACCCCTCCGGCGAGGTCTCGCCGCACATCCGCGATCTCGCGATGAATCTGGCCGCGGATATGATGGCCCACCCGGATGCTCGGGCCGAACACGAAGCGCTGCTGTCGGATCTGATGATCGCGGTGATCGAACGTTTCACGCCATGGCGGAGCTTTCCGGCCTCGATCCGCGCCATGAACATACGCGCCGGCGACTGGCGTATTCACAAGGCCGTCGCTTCCATGCGATCGGAAAACCGACGCGGCGCAGCCCTCGAATCCTTTGCCAGGGATGCCGGACTCTCTCGCGCGCACTTTTTCCGTCTGTTCGAAGCGTCCGTCGGCGTGCCGCCGAAGGTCTATCTCAACGTCGTGCGGATGGAGAAGGCCGTCGACGCTGTGCTCAATCAGTCCGCGAGCGTCGCCGATATCAGCCACCAACTCGGCTTTGCCGAGCCTGCGCATTTCACCCGCTTTTTCCGCAACCACAGTGGCGTCTCGCCGCGCGAGTTCCGAAGCGTTTCACGTCTTGCCAGTTGAGTGGATTTGGCATTCGCTCCAGAATCGGAGCGCTAGTTGATGTTGCACCGCACATTTCTCGTGAAATGAGACGGGATGGTAAGTTTCGAGATCGCCCGACATTGCGGGTCCCGACCATCACTGAATAGCTCTTCCTGACGCAGTCATTATCTGCGCGGGAGAAACGTTTCGGATGGCGAAAGCCTCCAGCTCAGTCGCGGCCCATCCTGAATCCGGCTCGTCCTGGGTCGGCCGGTCGATCGCGCGGGTCGAGGACTCCTCGCTTCTGACCGGCCGCGGCCGCTTCATGGACGACGTCGGCGTTCATCCGGGCACGCTGCACGCGGCGTTTCTGCGCTCGCCGCACGCTCACGCCGATATCGTTTCGATCAACCTGTCGCAGGCGATGCAAGCACGCGGCGTCGTTGCCGTACTCAATGGCGAGGATATCAAGGCCCTGACGTCGAGCCTTGTGGTGGGTGTCAAGGCACCGGTCGAATGCTGGCCGATGGCGGTCGGTCGCGTGCGTTATGTCGGCGAACCCGTGGCGATCGTCGTTGCGACCGATCGTTACCGTGCCGAAGACGCGGTCGATCTCATCGATGTGCGTTATGCGCCGCGGCCTGCCGTGATCGATCCGCGTGCGGCGCTTCGCTCCGATGCGCCAGTGCTGCATGATGGCTTCGGCGGCAATGTCGCGAGCGACCGCTCATTTCGCTACGGCGATCCCGAACAGGCTTTTGCATCCGCGCCGCATCGCATCAGCATCGATGTCAGCTACCCGCGCAATTCCTGCACGCCGATCGAAACCTACGGCGTGGTTGCCGACTACGATCCCGGCGAGGATGCTTACGATGTGCTGGCGAATTTCCAGGGGCCGTTCAGTATTCACGCGGTGCTGTCGCGCGCCCTGAAGGTTCCGGGCAATCGTTTGCGATTGCGCACGCCGCCGGATTCCGGTGGCAGCTTTGGCGTCAAACAAGGCGTATTTCCTTACATCGTGCTGATCGCGGCGGCCGCGCGCGCTTCGGGGCGCCCGGTGAAATGGATCGAGGACCGGCTCGAGCACCTGACCGCCTCGGTTTCCGCAACCAACCGCGCGGTTTCGCTCGCGGCCGCGGTTGCCGGAGACGGCCGCATTCTCGCGCTCGATTGGGATCAGGTCGAAGACTGTGGTGCGCATCTGCGGGCGCCCGAACCCGCAACCCTCTATCGCATGCACGGCAACCTCACCGGCGCCTACGACATCCGCCACCTGAAAATCCGCAACCGCGTTGTCGTCACCAACAAGACGCCGACCGGATTAAATCGCGGCTTCGGTGGCCCGCAGGTGTATTTCGCACTGGAGCGTCTGGTCCAGCGGATCGCGCTTGAGCTCGACCACGATCCGCTCGACGTCATCACGCGCAATCTCGTCGCGGCGGATGCGTTTCCCTACCGGACGGCAAGCGGAGCCCTGCTCGATTCCGGCAATTATCAGGAAGCGGTGCGACGGGCGGTGCAAGAGGGTGCGCTCGCTGAGTTGAAGACGCGGCGAGATGCCGCCCACGCGGAAGGCCGTCTTTACGGCATCGGCTATACGGCCGTGGTCGAGCCTAGTGTGTCCAATATGGGCTACATCACGACCGTGCTGACGCCGGCTGAGCGGCGCAAGGCTGGCCCCAAAAACGGTGCACAGGCGACCGCGACGGTTGCGATCGATCCAGTCGGGAGCGTGACGGTTCACGTCGCATCCGTGCCGCAGGGGCAGGGGCATCGCACTGTTCTGTCGCAGGTCGTCGCCGACGTGTTCGGGTTGAAGCCTTCCGATATCCGGGTCAACACCGAGATCGATACCGCGAAGGATGCCTGGTCGATCGCGTCCGGAAATTATGCCAGCCGTTTCGCTCCGGCGGTGGCCGGCACCGCCAAGCTTGCCGCCGAGCGCATTGCCGGGAAATTGCGTCGCGTCGCGGCGGGCCAGTTGAACACCGAGGCCGACGACATCGCGTTCGCCGACGGTCATGTCGGATCGAAGCGCAATCCCGACAACAAGGTGTCGTTCTCGCGCGTCGCTGCGCTCAGCCACTGGTCGCCGGGCACGCTGCCCGATGGTGTCGGACAAACCATCCGCGAGACCGTGTTCTGGTCGCCGCCGGAACTGACCGCGCCGGACGAAGACGACCACATCAACTCCTCGCTCTGCCACGGCTTTATTTTCGATTTCTGCGGCGTTGAGGTCGACCGCACCACACTGCAAACGCGGATCGATCGTTACGTCACCATGCATGATTGCGGGACCATCCTGCATCCGGCCATGGTCGACGGGCAGGTGCGCGGCGGTTTCGCGCAAGCCGTCGGCGCGGCATTCTATGAAGAATACGCCTATGCCGAGGACGGCAGTTTTTTGACCGGGACGCTCGCCGACTATCTGCTGCCGACCACGGCGGAAGTGCCGAATCCGATCATCCTTCACATGGAAACACCTTCGCCGTTCACGCCGCTCGGTGCGAAAGGCGTTGGTGAAGGCAATTGCATGTCGACGCCGGTTTGCATCGCGAATGCGGTCACCGACGCGATCGGAGCGAGAGATCTTGTGCTGCCACTGGTTCCGGCAAAGCTTGCTGAATTTGTTCGCGGCGCCGAACCCGCGCCGCCGGCACGCCAGGCGCCGCAAGCGGAGGAAAAACGCGGCGGCGATCGAAGGCTGCGCGGGGAGGGCGAGGCCGTCGTCAAGACCAGTGCGCAGCAGGTCTGGGACATGCTGCTTGATCCCCAAACGCTCGCGGCCGTGATCCCCGGTTGCCACGGCGTCGAAAAAATTTCCGACACCCATTTCCGTGCGGATGTCACGATTGGCATCGGCCCGGTGAAGGGTCGTTATCGGGCCGAAGTGAAACTCTCCGATCTCGACCCGCCAAACGCCGTGACGCTTGCAGGCCACGCGGAAGGCGGGCTCGGCTTTGGCAACGGCGAGGGCCGCATCACGCTTCGCCCGGCTTCGAATGGTGGCACCGTAATCCATTACACATATGAGGCCGGCATCGGCGGCAAGGTCGCCAGCATCGGCGGTCGGCTTCTGGACGGTGCGGCGCGGGTGATCATCGGGCAATTCTTTGCTTCGCTGGCGCGCCAGGCCGGCGGCGGTGCATCTGGCTTTCGGCGGCCTTCGCTTCTGGCGAGGCTCCGGCAATGGTTCGGAGGGCCGCGATGAAGCCCGCCGCATTCGACTATGTCCGCGCCGAACATCTCGACGAGGTGCTTGCCGGGCTCGCCCACCAAGGCGGCGATGCGCGCATCATCGCGGGCGGACAGTCGCTGATGCCGATGCTCAACATGCGTCTGGCCAGGCCAAGAACGTTGATCGACATCATGCGCCTTCCGGAGCTTGCGCGTATTGAGCGCAAGAACGGAAATATCACCGTCGGAGCCGGCGTCCGCCAGGCTACGTTGCTGGCATGGCCCGAACTTGGCGAAGCCTTGGCTTTGGTGGCGCAGGCGCTGCCCTGGACCGGCCATGTGCAGACCCGAAGCCGGGGCACGGTGTGCGGATCGATTGCGCATGCGGACCCCAGCGCCGAATTGCCGCTGGTGCTTTGCGCGCTCGACGGCGAAGTGCACTTGCGCAGCGCCAAACGGCGCCGGCGCGTGTCGGCAAGAGATTTCTTTGCCGGCATGATGGCAACTACTCGGGCCGACGATGAGTTGATCGAGGCCGTTTCGTTCCCGGCCGATCAACGTCGCTGCGCCTTTCGCGAGGTGGCGCGCCGCCACGGCGATTTTGCCATTGTCGCCTGCGCCGCGGTCGCCACACAGGACGGCGTCCGTCTCGCCGTCGGTGGCGTCGCCGACATGCCGGTGACGCGCGAGTTCCCGCAGCTCGAATCGGGGGCTCTCGACGACGCCTTGAACTCCTTCGCCTATGAGCTCGGTGCCCGCGATGACGTTCACGCTTCGGCGCGATACCGGCGCGATCTTGTCCGCCTGATCGGCGCCGACCTGATCCGGGAGGTGTTGCCGTGAGCCGTCTGCCCGCCGGTCAACGTCACACGGTTCAGTTCGCGCTTAACGGCAAGCCGTGCGGCGGCGAGGCCGAGCCCCGGATGCTTCTCACGGACTTTCTGCGCCACGAGATCGGCGCCACGGGCACTCATGTCGGCTGCGAGCATGGCGTCTGCGGCGCCTGCACGGTTGAGATCGACGGCAAGCTGGCGCGCGCCTGCCTTACGCTTGCGGTGCAAGTCGACGACTGTGAGGTGCGGACGGTTGAGGGACTTGCGCCCGCATCGGGCAGCCTCAGTATCCTGCAAGCAGCTTTCAAGCGTAACCACGCGCTGCAATGCGGATTTTGTACCGCGGGCATTTTGATGTCGCTCGATCATTTCTTGCGTGAAACCCCTCGGCCCAGCGAGCAAGAGGTCCGCGACCTCCTGACTGGCCATCTGTGCCGTTGCACCGGTTACACGCCAATCGTGCGCGCGGCCATGGAAGCTGCCGCCGAAATGGCAGGTGATAAGAGCAGGGAGAAATCCGATGCTTGATCTTGGGAAAAGCTTTGTCGCCAGCGTCGTGCGTGATCCGCACGCGCTGGCGGTCGTCGATGACGGCGTCCGGCTGACTTATGCTGAGTGGTATCGACGCATCTCTTCGGTGGTCGCAGCGCTCGACCGCATCGGTCTAAAGGCGGGCGATCACGTCGTCACGGTCCTGCAGAACTGCGAGGCCGCCGCCACCTTGCACTGGGCCTGCCAGTTGGCGGGCATTGTGATCACGCCCGTCAACTGGCGCGCCAAGGACGACGAACTCGATTTCTGCATCGACGATTCTGAATCTCGGGCCGTCGTCTATCAAGACGTTTCCGCACCAGCCGTTGCAAGGTCAAAATGCGCATCAAAGCTGCCGCGCATTGCGGTGGGTTGTGACGATGCCGGCGCGATCGATTTTGCGCGCGTAGTCTGTGAACCGGCGCCGGATGCGACCCCGCGAGTGAGCGCGGAAGACTGGTCGATCATGCTTTATACGTCGGGAACGACGTCAAGGCCGAAAGGCGTGCCGCGTCGGCATCGTGCCGAGCGTGCTGCGGGCATTGCCCATGTCGCGCAAAACCTTTATCGGCGTGGCGAACGGACGCTCGGCGTCATGCCGCTCTATCACACCATGGGCGTCCGCTCCTTGATTGCGATGTCGCTGATCGGCGGCACGTTTGTGTGCCTGCCCCGCTACGATACCAAAAGAGCGCTGGGCCTGATCGAAGCCGAAAATGTCACCAACCTCTATCTGGTGCCGACGCTGTATCACGATCTGGTTCACGCCCGGGAATTCGCATCGAGCGACGTGTCGAGCGTGCGAAAGCTCGGCTTCGCCGGCGCATCGATGACGGATGGTCTCCTGAAGAAGCTCAACGAGGCGTTCAGCCCCGATTTGTTTGTCAATCACTACGGCAGTTCTGAGATTTATACCTTCACGATCGATCAGAACGCTCCGGCCAAGCCGGGTTCGGCGGGCAAGGCCGGGATCAATCAGGAAATCCGGGTCGTGAAGCTGAATGCGGCCTCGGTGACCGACCTTGCCGCGCCCGAAGAGGAGGGCGAAATCATCGCGCTCCTGGCAGGCGATGAATCCTTTGAGGGCTACTGGCGGCGGCCAGATGCGGATGCAAAGTCCCTGCGCGAGGGATGGTACTTTACCGGCGATACCGGGTTTGTTGATCGCGATGGCGATCTCTTCGTTACCGGCCGTGTCGACGACATGATCATTACCGGCGGTGAAAACGTTTCGCCGGTCGAGATCGAAAGCTGCCTTTCGCTGCATCCAGCCGTGCTGGAGGTCGCCGTCGTCGGTCTACCTGACGAAAAATGGGGCAAGGTCGTAACCGCTTTTGTCAAACGCAAGGCGCCGATCGGCGAAGCCGAGTTCGATCAGTTCTGCCGCACTTCGGGGCTTGCCGATTTCAAGCGTCCGCGGCGTTTCGTCTTTGTCGATGCCTTGCCGAAATCCCCGGTCGGAAAATTGCTGCGCCGCCTGCTGGTGGCCGGCGACTATCAATCTGAACGCGCGCCTCCATCGAGCGCCGCCTGATTATAAGGAAAGGAACTCACCATGGCTTCACCTTACACGTTCACGGACCCGAGGCTCGCCAAGCTCGACGGCTTCCAGGTCGAGATCGACGAGGCGCATGAGCGCGCCGATATCATCCTCAACCGGCCGCCGCTCAACGTGGTGTCGATGCCGGAGCGCGACCAGCTCCGTCTGGTGTTCGAGACGCTGGATGAGGATGTGCGCGTGCGGGTCATCGTCGTGCGGTCGGTCGGCGAGCACTTTTCCAGCGGCGGTAATATCGGCGGTTTCATGGAGGCAACACCTGAGAAGGTTTCCAAACTCGCCTGGAACATTGCCTCGCCGGCGCGCTGTTCGAAGCCGGTGATCGTCGCGAACCGTGGTTATTGCTTCGGCGTAGGCTTTGAATTGTCGCTGGCCTGCGATTTCCGTCTCGCGTCAGAGACCACGCTTTATGCGTTGCCGGAACAGAAGCTCGGGCAGATACCCGGCTCAGGGGGCTCGGCGCGCTTGCAGAAGATGATCGGAATCACCCGCACCAAGGACATCGTGATGCGTTCCAAGCGCATCA
>DATHPL010000408.1:0-16121 GCA_035483915.1 Bradyrhizobium sp. | reverse complement strand
CTGCTCGTCGCCGACTTCGGCACGCGCCATCGCCTCGCGCATCCCTGGTGTCGGGCGGGTTTGCGTGTCCGACAACAGGTTGATGCGGATCGCTGGCGCTTTGGGGTCGCGGCGGGCAGGGGTGTAGTAGGTCATTGGGCGAGATCTCTTGGTGGTCTTTCGGGCTAGTCCTTCGGACTATGTGTTCAGCGATCATATCGAAACAAAAAGGCCCCGGCAAAACCGGGGCCTTCGATAGCCATCAACACTGAAATCACATCAGCGCGAATAGAATTCGACGATCAGATGCGGCTCCATCTGCACCGCGAACGGCACGTCCGATAGCGCGGGGATTCGGATGAACTTCGCGGTCATCTTGCCGTGGTCGACTTCCAGGAAATCCGGCGTGTCGCGCTCGGGAAGCTGGTTCGCTTCAAGGACATGCGTCAGTTGCTTGGAAGATTCCTTGACCTCGATGAGGTCGCCGACCTTCAGCTTGTAGCTGGAGATGTTGACCTTGCGGCCGTTCACCTTGACGTGGCCGTGATTGATGAACTGGCGGGCCGCAAACATCGTCGCAACAAACTTGGCGCGGAACACCACGGTGTCAAGACGGCGCTCCAGAAGGCCGATCAGGTTCTCACCGGTGTCGCCCTTCATGCGGCCGGCCTCGACATAGATGCCGTGGAACTGGCGCTCGCTGATGTTGGCGTAATATCCCTTGAGCTTCTGCTTGGCGCGCAGCTGCACGCCGAAGTCGGAAAGCTTGCCCTTGCGGCGCTGGCCGTGCTGGCCGGGGCCGTATTCGCGGCGGTTCACGGGGCTCTTCGGGCGGCCCCAGATATTCTGGCCCATACGGCGATCGATCTTGTATTTCGCCTCACTGCGCTTTGTCATCGCGTCCTCTTTGGGTAACGGTTGGGTTTGAGGAAACGCGCCCTCCTGTGCGCCGGGATTTCCCGGTGCCGACAGGTCCAAGCCCCAAGCTGGAGGATGGACCGCGGGTCGCGAAACGCTTCGCGGGCCGAAAACGGCCCGCGAGCAGGGCGGTTTCTAGGCAGAAACGGCTCACCTGTCAATGCGAATGGGCCGGGCTTGGGCCGGCGCTTTCAGGGGGCCAGGGCGAGTAATTCGGCGGAAATCTCGGTATTGAGCACCTGTTCCAGCCGGCCCATGGTCCGGGCGATGACAACGGCATCCGTAATCCGGTGATCCCAGCGCAGGATGACGTCAATCCGGTTGTCCGGCCCGACCACGCCATAGCTGACCAGGAACGGGCTTGGGCTGATCGCCTGAAGCTCGCCGGGCCCGTAGGCCGCGACCGAGGTCACCCCGAAACTTCCGAAATTGTTGGCGCACATCCGCCCGACATTGAGGCCCAGCCACCAGCTGAAGCGGCGCAACGGCAGCGGCAGGCGGCTCGCCATCAGGATTTTCCGGAAGGCGGGGATGTCCTGAAGCGGGGCGTTTTTGGCATGTCTGATCGCGGCGTCGATTTTAGCGAGCGACTGCTCTTCGGGCGCCGGGACCTTCTCGGGCAGGATGCAATCCTCGCCGTCCTCGACCCGCGCCACCGCAACCATCGCAACGCTGCGCGGCAGTTCGAAGAAATGCGGCCAGGGCAGCTTGACGTAGAGCGTCCGCAGCACCGGCTCTTCCTTGGCCACGATCGCAAACGCCTTGACGAATACGGCCGCCCAGCCGGGCGGAGATTTTGCTTTCGCGCGCGCAGCCATGAAGGGGCCGATATCGAGCGAGCGCGAGAACGAAATAAAGGGCACGCCCATCGACGCATGCATCAGGTCGATAATGAAACGGCGCGGCAATGAGATTTTTCGCTTCGTTCCGCGCATCGCTCTGCTCTAGTGCCCACTTTCCGAAGTTCGTACCGCGCCTCAGCGCGACGATGAGATCGCCCGCTGGCGGCCGACGCCCCGGCTTTTCGCACGCGACTTTATGGAGTGCCAGACGAACCAGACATAAATATATGAAAAATATATAGAAATATAGACGGCCTGATTCAGGCCGGCACGCGCCCGCCGAAAAATGGCATCAGCGCCTCGCTCAGCCGGTGTGGCCTGCCCGAAGTGAAAATGATCTGGGCGCCGGTCGCGTCGGCCTTACCACGCGCTTCGGGCAGCAGGCTTGTCACCCGCCGGGCGATCGCGGGCGCCGGGTCGATCCAGTCGACCGGCCACGGCGCCAGCCGGTTCAGCCGGTCCAGCAACAGCGGATAGTGCGTGCAGGCGAGCACGATCGTGTCGGTGCGCTTTGAGGGATCCTCGCCGGCGCCGACGAAACAGGGTTTCAGCTCGGCCAGGATCGCGTCGTCGCTGACCACGCCGCCTCTGAGCGCCGTCTCGGCCAGCGTTGCAAGCTCCGCCGAGCCAACCAGCGTTACCTCGCAGCCTTGTGCGAAATCGCGGATCAAGCCCTTGGTGTATTCGCGCTGAACCGTGCCCTTGGTGCCGAGTACCGAGATGCGTTTGGTTTTCGAAGCCGCACAGGCCGGTTTGATCGCCGGCACAGTGCCGACAAACGGCACCGAATAGCGTTCGCGCAGATGCGGCATCACCAGCGTAGAGACAGTGTTGCAGGCGATCACGACGAGATCGGGATGATGCGCCGATATCAGTTCGCCCATCAGCGGCACCATACGCGCGATGATGGCCTCCTCGCCGCGAGGGCCGTAGGGAAAGAACGCATCATCGGCGACATAGATATAATGTGCGTCGTCCCGGAGCCGCACGATCTCGCGCAGCACCGTCAGCCCGCCAAGGCCGGTGTCAAAGACAAGAATCGTCGGATGCATTTTCACGAAAGCCATCGTAACCGATCCCGCGTTACCTTTCAGTTGCTTTTGCCAGCCCTTGCGGCCTCGCCTGTTGGCGGGGGAGGGAACGAAGGCCGAAGGAATAGCCCGCTTTGAAATGGTTCTAGCTTTTGAAAGGGTTCTAAGAGAGCGCCCTTCATTGAGGCGTCACGAACCGAGCATTTTGATGTAAGCAACGCGAATTCAAAACGGCGGGATGACGAATGATACGGAATACGACTTCGAGCTGGGGCAGCGTCGCGCGGGCGTTTCACTGGATTCTCGGCCTGACCATCATCGGGATGCTGGCATACGGGTGGTGGATGAACCACATCCCGGTGCGGCCGGATCGTTTCTTCTACCGTTCGATCCACGCCGATATCGGTTATCTCTTGCTCGTTCTGATCGCGCTTCGCCTGATCTGGCGCGCCATCAATCCCACGCCGGCTCTGCCGGCGGATACGCCCTTGTGGCAACGGATCGCAGCCAGTATCAGCCACGGTGCACTCTATCTGGTCACGTTCGTCGTCATCATGCTCGGTTGGGCCCATTCAGGGGCGCGACCGCAAGGCGATTACGGCAGCTTTTTCGGATTGTTCCACGTGCCGCAGTTCACGTCGCCCGACAAGGCCGCCGCGGGGTTGTATGAGGATCTGCACATCTACTGCGCCTATGGGCTATTGGCGCTGATCGTCATTCATATCGGCGCTGCCAGCTGGCACCATTTCATCCGGCGCGACCGCGTGGCCGCGCGGATGTTGGATGGCAAAGCGGGCTGAGGTTTTTCTTCAGGCCGTGCCGAACACGCGCTTGAAGATCGTGTCGACGTGCTTGAGGTGATAGCCGAGATCGAATTGCTCCTCGATCTCGGCGTCCGTCAGGTATTTCCTGACGTCGGCATCCTTCTTCAGCAGCGACTGGAAGTCGCCTTCGCCGCGCCATACCGGCATCGCATTGCGCTGCACGAGCTTGTAGGCGTCCTCTCTGCTCGCACCCTTTTGCGTCAGCGCGATCAGAAGCCGCTGTGAGTGAACGAGCCCGCCGAGCCGATCGAGATTCTTCTGCATGTTTTCGGGATAGATCAAAAGCTTCTCGACGAGGCCGGCGAGGCGATTGAGCGCAAAGTCCAGCGTCACCGTCGCATCGGGCCCGATCATCCGTTCGGCGGAAGAGTGCGAGATGTCGCGCTCATGCCAGAGCACGACATTCTCCAGCGCCGGCGTCACATAGGCGCGCACCATGCGTGACAGCCCTGAGAGATTTTCCGACAGCACCGGGTTGCGCTTGTGCGGCATCGACGACGAACCCTTCTGGCCCTCGGAGAAGAACTCCTCGGCTTCGAGCACTTCGGTGCGTTGCAGATGGCGAATCTCTGTCGCAAGACGCTCGACGGAGGAGGCGATCACGCCAAGCGTCGCAAAATACATCGCGTGGCGGTCGCGCGGGATCACTTGCGTTGAGATCGGCTCCGGCCGCAAGCCCATCGCTTTCGCAACGTGCTCTTCCACCCGCGGATCGATCTGGGCGAAGGTGCCGACCGCGCCCGAGATCGCGCAGGTCGCAACCTCATGACGGGCGGCGATCAGCCGTTCGCGGGCACGGGTAAATTCGGCATAGGCAAAGGCGAGCTTTAGCCCGAAGGTCACGGGCTCGGCATGGATGCCGTGCGAGCGGCCGATGGTCGGCGTCGTCTTATGCTCGAAGGCGCGCTTCTTCAGCGCCGCCAGCACCTTGTCGACGTCGGCGATCAGGAGGTCGGCCGCGCGCACAAGCTGCACGTTGAGGCAGGTATCGAGCACGTCCGAGGACGTCATGCCCTGATGGACGAAGCGTGCCTCGGGGCCCACGATCTCGGCCAGATGGGTGAGGAAGGCGATGACGTCGTGTCTGGTCTCGCGCTCGATCTCGTCGATCCGTGCGACGTCGAAGGTGGCGTCCCTGGCCTTGGCCCAGATGGTTTTGGCGGCTTCCTTGGGGATGACGCCCAATTCCGCCAGCGCATCAGCCGCATGCGCCTCGATCTCGAACCAGATCTTGAAGCGGGTCTGGGCCTCCCAGATCGCAGCCATTTCCGGGCGGGTATAACGGGGGATCATTGGCGACTCTGGCCTTTTTTGAGGGATTACGGGGCTTTAGCAGAGCGGGCAGTGGGTGAAAACCGCCTTCTGGAGGCAGGAAGCCGACCCAGCCGGAAGCCCACAGATATCCCTTTAAATCACGTGATATTGAATAACAGATATTGAAATCTGTCAGCGAGATGCTCTATATTGCTTTCGACGCCTACTTCAGGGTCCCCCGGCGAGGCCGCTAGAGGCGGCAAGCCGGGGCCAGTTTTTCAGGGACTAAGGCTATGACCATCGAAATTCTACATTTAACCGCCCAAATCCAGCGTTGGCTCAATCAGCGGATTGCCCAGCATCTGGCCGAACAAGCCGAACGGCTTGCCCGCTAACCGCGAGAGATAGCCTGCCAATATATAGGTTAGGCTGACGACAGCAGGAGTGCGCAGATGAACGAGAATGTGGTTTTGACCCCCGAACGCATTCTGGAAGTCACTGAGGACGTTCTGCGCCGCTATGGTTTGGCCAAGGCAACCGTCGTGGACGTCGCGCGTGCGCTCGATGTGAGCCACGGCAGCGTCTACAGGCATTTCCCGAGCAAGGCCTCCTTGCGCGAGGCGGTGGCCAAACGCTGGCTGGAACGTGTGAGCGCGCCGCTTGGCAATATCGTCGAAGGCTCGGAACCTGCGCCGGTCAAACTCGATCGCTGGTTGCGTGCGTTGTTTACTGCCAAGCAGAAACGGTATCTCGAAGACCCGGAAATGTTTGCGACCTACCTCACGCTGGCCCGAGAGGCCTGCAAATCGGTCAACGGGCACAAGACGTGCCTGACCGAGCAGTTGGAGCTGATCCTGGCCGACGGCGTCAAGCAGGGGACCTTCGAGATTGCCGACACCAAAGCCACTGCAAAGGCGATTTTCGACGCCGCCACCCGCTTCCACCATCCCGCCCACTCCGACGAATGGAATGATCCGCAACTGCCCGCGCGGATCGATGCGCTGATTGCGCTGCTCTTGAGGGGCGTTGAGGTCTGCCGCAAGAGCTAGGACGCTACCGACTTTTTCTTTAAATGTGGCCCGATTTGCGAGGCCGCCTATCCCCTGTAGTTTGATATCCGTCTAGGCGGAGTTGGCACCGGTCAACAAGACTGGCGGGGAGGCGGTGCGTGCGGCTGGCATTCTTTGCGGACATTCACGCCAACCGGCAGGCCTTCGCGGCATGTCTCGATGCGGCGCGCGCCAACGGTGCCGAGCGTTTCATTTGCCTTGGCGACTATGTCGGCTATGGCGGCGATCCCGAATGGACGGTCGAGACGGTGATGGGGCTCGTGGCGCAGGGGACGCTTGCCGTGCGCGGCAACCACGACACGGCCATCGGCTCGTCAGCGGAAAGCATGAATGCCGAGGCCCAGGCCGCGATCGAGTGGACACGCGGCCGCCTGAGCGCGCCCGAGCGAAAGTTTCTCTCGGAATTGCCGTTGACGCGGCAGGAGGACGATCGCCTCTACGTGCATTCCGACGCCAGCCAGCCTGCCAAGTGGCGCTATGTCCGATCGGCTGCGGACGCCGGGCGAAGCCTGATCGCGACCGATGCGCACATCACCTTTTGCGGCCATATCCATCGGCCGGCACTTTATTCGATGTCGGTCACCGGGAAGATGACGAGCTTCATTCCGATTTCCGGCGTTAAAGTGCAGCTGTTGCCGGGCCGGCGCTGGCTTGCCGTTCTCGGCTCCGTCGGCCAGCCGCGCGACGGCGATCCGGCGGCATGCTTTGCCATGTTCGACACGGCCTCGCGCGAAATCACCTACTGCCGCGTTCCCTATGATGTCGATGCGGCGGCCGCGCGCATCCGCGGGAACGGTTTGCCGCCATCGCTCGCCGATCGCCTCTTTGTCGGGAGATAGAGGGAATGGCGAAATTCGTGGTTCAGCCCGGTGCCGAACTCGACGGTTTTACGCTTGGCGAATGCGTTCACCGCGGCGGCATGGCGACACTGTGGAGCGTCAGCCGGGCGGATATCGCCGCGCCCCTTCTGATGAAGATACCCAGGGTTTCGGAAGGCGAAGATCCCGCCGCCATCGTCAGTTTCGAAATGGAGCAGATGATCCTGCCGAAACTGAAGGGAATCCACGTGCCGCATTGTTACGCGACCGGCGACTTTGCGCACCAGGCCTATGTCGTGATCGAGCGCATTCCGGGCACGACGTTATACAGTCGTCTCGGCGATCTGCCTTTACCCTATGAAGAGGCGCGCGACATCGCGTTCAAGATCGCGACCGCGCTCTCCGACCTGCACCGGCAGAACGTCATCCATCACGATATCAAGCCCTCCAGCATTCTGTTTCGTCCGTCGGGCGATGCGGTGCTGATCGACTTCGGCCTGTCGCATCACAACCAGTTACCGGATTTGTTGCAGGAGGAATTTCGCGTGCCCTACGGCACCGCGCCCTATATGGCGCCGGAGCGCCTGCTCGGCGTCCGCGACGATCCGCGCAGCGACCTGTTTTCGCTGGGCGTGCTGCTGTATTTTTTCACCACCGGCGTGCGGCCCTTTGGCGAAAGCGAAACGATGGCCGGGATGCGGCGGCGGCTGTGGCGCGATCCCTATCCGCCGCGTCAACTGAAACGGGACTATCCGCCCTGGTTGCAGGAAATCGTGCTGCGTTGCCTCGAGATCGATCCGGTATGGCGATATCCGACGGCCTCGCAATTGGCCTTCGAACTGGCGCATCCAGGCCAGATCAAGCTGACGGCACGCGCCGAGCGGCTCAGGCGCGATCCGCTTTCCTCCGTCTGGCGCCGCCGCTTCAACGGCAATCTGATCGAGCCGCGGGGCAAGTCCGCTGTCGCGGCCCAGCTTGCGGCAAGTCCGATCGTCGCGGTCGCCATTGACGTGACCGAAGGATCGAGCGAGCTGAACGATGCGCTGCGCGTCACGGTGGGACGCATCCTCAAGACCTTGCCGTCGGCACGGCTCGCCTGCCTGAACGTTTTGAAGCTTGGCCGCGTCACCATCGATCGCACGCTCGACGAGGAAGGAAACAACAAGCATGTCGGCCGGCTGGTCACGCTGAAGCATTGGGCCTCTCCGCTCAAACTCGACGAGGGCCGGTTGACCGCGCACGTGCTGGAAGCCGTCGATCCCGCTGGCGCGATCCTGGAGTTTGCGGAAGCCAATCACATCGATCACATCGTGATCGGCGCCGGGCAGAATTCGTTTCCGCGCTTGCTGCTCGGTAGCACCTCGGCCAAGGTCGCAACCGAGGCTTCCTGCACGGTCACGGTGGTGCGCCCGCCGCGGCAGGCCACATCACCCGGCGGACGTGAGCCGCCGCCCGATGACCGATCGATGCCGGCGATTTAAATCGCTTCGCCCCGCGCCATCGCCGCGGCGTTTCGGATCGCCGAGATATTGGCCTTGTAGGCCTCCATCGTGCCGCCCTTGAACACGGCCGAGCCGGCCACGAAGGCGTTGGCGCCGGCGGCGGCAAGTTCGCCTGAATTATCCGCAGCCACGCCGCCATCGACTTCGATGTCGATCGGTCGGCCCGTCGTCATCGCGCGCAGGTCGCGGACCTTGGCCAGCGTCGAGGGAATGAAAGCCTGCCCACCGAAGCCGGGATTGACCGACATCACCAGCACAAGGTCAACGTGATCGAGCACATATTCGATCGCGGAAAGCGGCGTCGCCGGATTGAGCGAGACGCCGGCCTTCTTGCCGAGCGCGCGGATCGCCTGCAACGAGCGATGCAGATGCGGACCTGCCTCGGCATGGACCGTGATGTGGTCGCATCCCGCTTTGGCAAAGGCTTCGAGATACGGATCGCACGGCGAAATCATCAAATGGGCGTCGAAAATCTTTTTGGTGTGCGGGCGCATGGCCTTGATGACATCGGGACCGTAGGAAATGTTGGGCACGAAATGGCCGTCCATCACGTCGAGATGGATCCAGTCGGCACCGGCGGCATCGATGGCGCGCACCTCTTCGCCGAGCCTGGAAAAGTCGGATGCCAGGATCGACGGCGCAATGACGAGAGGGCGGGGGGTGAAGGAAGCGGACATCTGCGCTGTCTTTCGAAAGCTGTCTCTGCGCGAAAAGCGCTTTTTCGGCCTAACATGCGAATGTCCTGCGGGCAATGCAGGGGGAAAAATCTGCCGTCAAGCGGCACCAATTGCCGATCGGAGGCGGTGATCTAGAATCGCGAAAGCCATCATATCACTGGCTTTTTTGCCATGGCACACCGCTTGCTCACCGATATCAAGCATATTTTCAAAGCTTGCTTATTCGGAGTTTCCGCCATGCTGCCTGCCATCGGTGCCGCCTCAGCCGCACTCGACGCCATCCAGTCGCTGACTTCGCCCCAGCCGGGGTCGTCATCGCAGGCGTCTGACTTTTTTGGAGCCCTTTCCGATGCGGGCGATAGTTCCGCCACGTCATCATCGGCCCAATCGCCTATTTCCGGATTCAGCAACGCCCAGATTTCGTCTGATAACCTCAACGCGCTGTTCGACGCGCAGAGCCTGTCTTCAGGGAATGTCGCGGGCACGTTGGATTCCGGCAGTTCGACCTCGGATGCGTCAGACACGGATTCGTCGTCAGCTTCCGCACCCGGCGCGGCCTCATCGGCCTACAGCGCGATCAATCAGCTGACACAGTCGGGGATGATTCCGCTCGCATTCAGTCCGTTCTCCGTCAGCGCCTGACGCTGAGACCGCCTTCGCAACCGCTATCCGAAGATATCCCGCCAGGCCGGCAACGCGCCGGGCAGGGGCAATGCCGTTGCCGTATGAACGCCGCGGGCAATCGCGCGCGCCACGACATTGGCCGCCACCATGCCGAGCTCGGTGATGCCGACCAGCAGATCGATTGGCCGCTCGCCGGTCGATGCCGCGAATACCACGTCGCCGTCCATCGGTGCGTGCACCGGATAAATCGCGCGCGCAAACCCGGTCTGCGCCATCATCGCCAACCGCTTGGCCTGGGTCTTGGTGAGAGCGGCATCGGTGACGACAACGGCCAAGGTCGTGTTCTCGACCGCGGTCGCCGCAGGCCCGCCCTTGATGCGCATCTTCAGCATGTCCGGCGTAAACGCTGTCGGCAAACCGCGTCCGCCATATTCGCCTGACATCTCGAAGGGCGCTGCCCAGAACCACGGCCCGTCGCCGACCGTGACGGTGCCGAGTGCATTGACCACGGCAAGGGCCGCGACTTTCGTGCCGTCTTTGGTTTGTGCGGAAGCCGAACCGAGACCGCCCTTCAAGTTAGCCGTCAATGCACCGAGACCCGCGCCGACGCTGCCGAGCGCAAAGCTGGTCGTGGCCTTCGCCGCCGCCTCGAAGCCAAGATCGCGGTAGGGGGCAAAGCGGCCCCAGTTCTTGTTGCCGCCGTTGAGCAGGTCGAAGCAGATCGCGCCGGGCACGATCGGAATCACGGCGCCGCGAACGTTGAGGCCGCGGCCCTGTTCGGCCAGCCAGGCCTGCACGCCGCCGCCGGCCTCGAGCCCAAATGCCGAGCCGCCTGACAGCGCGATCGCGTCGATCTTCTCTACGGTATTGGCGACATCGAGCAGGGCGCCTTCACGCGTGCCGGGACCGCCGCCGCGCACATCCATCGCCGCGACCATGGGCTGGTCGAAGATAACAGCGGTGACGCCGGAGGCGAGTGCTGCGTCGCTGGCGTGGCCGACGCGAACGCCTGTTATGTCGGTGAGGAGGTTATTCATCGCATCCTTATCAATTATCGAGGGCCAGCCTGATCATGCGCGACAGATCGGACTTTCGGTACGGCTTGGCGAGCAGCAGCACGCCGGTATCCAGCCGCCCGTGATGAACGATGGCGTTCTCGGTATAGCCCGACGTGAACAGCGTCTTCAATCCCGGCCGCCGCACCAACGCTTCATCGACGAGTTGGCGGCCGTTCATCGATCCGGGCATGATGACGTCGGTAAACAACAGGTCGATGGGGTTGGCGCCGTCGATGATCTCCAGGGCTTCCGACGCTCGGCTCGCCTCAAGCGTCTTGTAACCGAGGCTTTCGATCTGGGTGATGACGTAGCGGCGCACCAGCGCGTCATCTTCGACCACCAGGATGGTCTCGTGTCCGCCCTCGACGCTCGTGGACGCCTGCGATTCCACGGGCGTGTCCGACAGTCCGGCCGCGCGCGGCAGGTAGATCTTCACCGTGGTTCCGTGGCCTACCTCGCTGTAAATCTTGATATGGCCGTTCGACTGCTTGACGAAGCCGAACACCATGCTCAAGCCGAGGCCCGTACCCTTGCCGACTTCCTTGGTGGTGAAGAAGGGATCGAACACCCGTTCTAGATTCTCGGGCGAAATGCCGGTACCGGTATCGCTCACGGCGACCATGACATAGTTGCCGACCGTCACGTCCCTGTTCATCGCGGCGTAGCCCTCGTCGAGATAGGCGTTGCCGGTCTCGACGACGAGCTTGCCGCCGAACGGCATGGCGTCGCGGGCATTCAGCGACAGGTTCAGGATGGCTGTCGTGAGTTGATTGGGATCGACCAAGGCGGGCCAGGCGTCCTCCGCCAACTGCGGATTGATCTGGATTTGCTCGCCGAGTGTCGGCCGCAACAACTTGATGGTTTCCAGCACCAGCGTTTTGACGTCGATCTTGCGCGGTTGCAGGGGCTGCTTGCGGGCGAAAGCAAGCAAATGCTTCGTCAGGCTCGCACCCCGCTCGGCGGCATCGTCGATCATTCTGGCGATCGCCGAGAGCTGCGGGTCATTCGCCACGGCGTCGGCCAGAATGCCGATCGTGCCTGTGATGACGGTCAGAATATTATTGAAATCGTGGGCGACGCCCCCGGTCAGCTGGCCGACGGCGTCCATTTTTTGCGCGTGGCGGAGCTGCGACTCGGCGGTCTGTTTTTCGGTGAGGTCGCGGCCGACGAAGAAATGACGGCGAACCGGCTCGGACCAGGCGCCCATCCAGCTCAGGTTCACCGCATGTCCGTCTTTGTGGACGTAGCGGGTTTCAAAATTGCGCATCAGGTGCCCGCGCCTTGCCGCGCGCATTTCCTGCCGCGTGCTTTCGAGATCGTCGGGATGAATGAATTCGACCGCGCTGTGATCGGTCATCTCCTCCGGCCGATATCCGAGGATCGCGGTCGAGCTCGGGCTGACCTGTACGAACGATCCTTTGGTGTCGGTGACCAGGATCAGATCCTGCGAGGTCTCGAAGATGCGTTGGCGCTCTTCAATTTCCTGGCTGAGCGCCGCCTGGGTTTTCTTGCTTTCGGTAATGTCGCGCGCGATCTTGGAAGCGCCGATGATCTCGCCCGAAATCGAGCGCAGCGGAGAGATCGAAATTGAAACATCCAATATTCTTCCATCCCTCGTCTTCCGCTGAGTCTCGTGGTGGGCGGTGATTTCGCCCCGGCCGGTGCGGGCGAGGATGTCGCCCAGTTCCGCAAGCCTGTCGGGCGGGGCAATCAAGTCGATATGTTCGCCGACGGCCTCGATAGATGTGTATCCGAACAGGCGTTCGGCGGCCGGGTTCCAGCCGGTGATGACGCCGTCGAGGGCCTGGGTGATGATGGCATCATTGGAGGATTCGACCACCGCGCTGAACAGACGCTCGCGCTCGGAATGCCGTCGTTGCTCGGAGGCGCTCTCGCGGCGCAAGGTGTGAAGCAAGCGGGACAGCCGCGCCTGCAAATTGATATTTTGCAAGAGCAACGCCGCCAGCACGAAGCAGGCGGCAAAAAGACCGTAGAGGCGGCCCAGATAAAAACCGAAATCGTACCGGTTGGCGTTGAGGAGCGCCGAGGAAGCGATATCAAACAGCCAGGCGCACAGCACCACCATGAGCCAGATGTCGAGCACCGAATGGGGCGCTCGCCGCCACAGGACGACCAAGGCTACGAGATTGAACAGCCATACCGTCAGCGCGGCGCCCAATAGCGCCGGCAAGTAGCCTTTGTCGGTCATGAGCGTCGGCAGCAGCTGATGCTGCTCCGTCACCACGTAGATTACGGCTGCGATCGCGGCAAAGACCGCGAGCACGGCCCAGACAATCGATTCTCCGGCCGATCCCTTGATTTCGCGGCCGCCGTCCTTGTCCTTGAGCAGGGCATAGCCGAGCACGAAGAGCGGGAAGCCGCCGTGCCAGACCATATAGAGCCATGCAGTGGTCTGTGGGCCGGCATTAAGAAGCCCGCTGGGGCTGAGCAGATTCGGAAAGGTGAGGGCGTGAACGACGGCTGCGACCGCGGTGAACAAGTATCCGCTCGCGAGCAACAGAAGCGCGCGCGATCGCAGCAGTGAGAATTGCGAGAGCAAGAGAATCGTCGTGATCAGGTCGTTGATCGCAAGTGCAGATTGATAACTGGCGACAAAAGCGGGGACCGGCGGCAGCGGGACCTGGGAAAAGGGAAGGGTAACGGCAAAGAAGATGGCCGATACCATGACAACGCCGAGGGCGATCGTTCGGTCGCGGCTGGTGGCAGGCATCGTCGAGAGAAAAATGCTGCGGTCGTCGCCTGCTTCCACCTTCGTCTCCTGGCGCCCACTTTTCGAAGTTCGTGCTACCTCAGCCCGCGCTCGCCCGCCGCGTCAGCGGTGTGCCGACGCGAAGCAGTCGACAGCCATATTGGCCTTATTGCCGTTCGGAGGGAATGCCCGCCGGCATTTTTCGGCTCAGGTTGGGCGGGAGTTGTGAGGTCGACAGGCTGCTATCGACCGCGGCCAACAGTTCGGCGGGTTTGAACGGCTTTTGCAGACTCGAGACGGCGCCCAACTTGGTGGCCATGTGCAGAAAGTCCGGCGGCTGGTCCGATGCGAAACTGAATTGCTGTCCTGAAATCACGATGACCGGCATGTCGGGCCGCGATTGATGCACCAGCCTCATCGTTTCAAAGCCGTCCATTCCCGGCATGAAAATATCGACGATGAGCAGGTCGAAGCTGCGTGTTTCGATGAGTTGCAGGCCGTCGCGACTGTTGTCGACGGCTTCGACCGCATGCGCCGCCCGTTCAAGCAGTACCTTGATCGTGGCAAGGACAGCGCGGTCGTCATCGATGACGAGAATGCTCGCCATGAATTTCCCCTTAAATGGATTTCCCCTTAAGGATTTTCGCTCAACGCAAAGTTACACACTTCCCGATATTGGCCAAGGCCGAAGCGTGGACGGGGCGTTGATAACCTAAGCCCGGCGCAGACGATTTCCAACGCAATTTACTAAAGTCGTATGACCTGCAGGCTTCTTGATCGTCGGCTTGGACGATTGCACCTGATTGCCGGCAGCCCGGAGAGCAAGACGCTGTTGTTGCCGCCGGCAAATGGCCATCCGGCGTAACCGCATTTTTAAGATTTCGCTCCCAATCTGCGGTTCCATTTCAGTCTGTGCGGAGTGGTTCCGTGAGTAACGCTTTGCGCCGCGTGCTCGTCATCGATGATCAGGTGGATGTGCGGACGATGATATCCATCGTGCTGCGGATCCATCATTTCGAGGTCGTGGGAGTCGCGACCGAGGCTGCCGGGCTGAACGAGTTCGAAGGCGCTGCA
Organism: Bradyrhizobium sp.; assembly: GCA_035483915.1. GTDB lineage: Bacteria > Pseudomonadota > Alphaproteobacteria > Rhizobiales > Xanthobacteraceae > Bradyrhizobium. The sequence continues at coordinate 1,740 of DATHPL010000408.1, read as the reverse complement.
TTCGACGTCGCGATCATCGATATCTTCCTGGGAGGAACCAGCGGTCTCGACGTCATCGCCAGGATACGCGAGCGCGTTCCCGGTTTCCCGATTGTTGCGATATCCGGCATGACGACACTCGACTTTGTTGCCGAACTGCCTGAGCTTTCTGGCATCGTTTGCTTGCGAAAGCCCTTTCGCCCGGCCGAACTCGTCCGCGCGACCGAAGTGGCGATTGCGTCCCGCGCCGTCGCGCCGTGATCCGGACAAAGCAAAACGCCCCGGCGAACCGGGGCGTTGAACAAGCTTGCGGTGAGTGAGGTCAGGACTCCGGATCAGGAGCCCTTCGGATTGATCTCGGTGTAGCCGCCCTTGGCATCCCATTTGTACACGACGTAGTCGATCTGCTTGATGTCGCCCTTGGCGTCGAACTCAAGCTTGCCGATCACCGTATCCCAGGCGCCGGCCTTGATCGTGTCCATGACCTTCTTCGAGTCGGTCGTGCCAGCCTTTGCCACCGCCTGCGACCACACCTGCATCGCTGCATAGGTGTATAGGGTGTAGCCTTCGGGATCGATGTTGTTCGCCTTGAACTTCTCGACGATGGACTTCGCGGTCGGCTTGTTGCGCGGATCGGGCCCGAAGGTGAAGAGCGTGCCTTCGCCGGCCGGTCCGGTGATGGAAGCGAATTCCGCATCGGCGAGCGCGTCGCCTGCCATCAGCACCGTCTGCATGCCCTGATCACGCATCTGGCGCACGATCAGGCCCGATTCCTGATGGTAGCCGCCGACATAAACCAGATCGATATTCTCGCGCTTCATGCGCGAGACGATGGCCGTAAAATCCTTGTCGCCCTTGTTGTAGGACTCGTACATTTTTTCGGTGAAGCCGGCCTTGTTGAGCGCCTTCTTGGTCTCGTCGGCGAGGCCTTTGCCGTAGGTGGTCTTGTCGTTGAGGATGGCGACGTTCTTGCCCTTGTAGAACTTGGCGATGTAGTCGGCCGCGACCAGGCCCTGCTGGTCGTCGCGGCCGCAGACGCGCGCAACGTTCCAGAGCTTGCGTTCGGTGAACAGCGGATTGGTGGAGGCGGGCGTGATCTGCAGCACGTTGCCGTCGGCATAGGCTTCCGACGCCGGGATCGACGACGACGAGCAGTAGTGACCCATGACGAACGGGATTTTGGCGCTGGCAAACTTCTCCGCTACCGATCGTGCCTGTTTCGGATCGCAGGCGTCGTCGCCGATTTCCAGCGTGAGTTTCTTGCCGAGCAGGCCGCCGGCGGCGTTGAGATCCTTGACCGCCTGTTCGGCGCCGTTCTTCATCTGGCGGCCGAAAGCGGATTCGCCACCGGTCATGGGGCCAGCCACGGCGACGGTGACGTCTTGCGCAAATGCGGCCGTCGATAGCGCCAGCGATGCGCCGATTGCCAGACCAAAGAGCTTGATTGATTTCATAGGGATCCTCGCGGGTGGTTCGCCATGGGACTTCGCCGGCAGGCCGCCGGATTGAGAACGTATGGCGCTATTCTCGGCTGATTTTGCGGCGAAGTCATCGGTAAATTTCGTCCAACCGGCCTTTCAACGGGCGGTCATTTCCGGGTCGGGAGCCGGCCCTCCCGGATTGACGAGAGGATTAGCCCCGCCGTCCGCCTTCGAGATAGGCAGCGCGAATTTCCGGCCGTTGCAGCAGTTCCGCGCCCGTTCCCTGCAGCGTAATGAGGCCGTTGACCATGACATAGCCGCGATGGGCGAGCTTCAGCGC
>DATHPL010000407.1:0-7516 GCA_035483915.1 Bradyrhizobium sp. | reverse complement strand
AAGGACACCCTGTTCCGGATTCACGGCACCAATCAGCCGGAATATATCGGCCAGTCGATCTCCTCCGGTTGCATCCGCATGACCAACGAGGACGTGATCGATCTGTATAACCGCGCCAAGGTCGGCACCATCGTTGTCGTGCTCGCGCCTCATCACGGCGATACGCCGTTCGGCTCGTCGCAGATGGCGCTCGGCTCGACCAATATGGGCTCGGTGCAGTAACCGATCCGAGTTCGGACTGAGAGATTAAAAAGCGCCGGTTTACCGGCGCTTTTTCGTTGGCGGGTTGTCGGCGGATGATTTTTCTGTCGGCTGAACCGAGACAGGATCGGCCTCACCGCCGTTCGGCCTCGCTTCCGGTTCATCGGCGACCGCACGCGGCGGCGCCTCCTCCGGGCGCGGGGCCGGCAGCAGCGGCGCCACGGCCGGCAACGGGTCCAATACATCCCACTGGCAAATCCGGTAGTCGTTGCGACGCTCCATCAGATCGAGATGAATGTGATCTTCGTGATAGCCGTCGGAGCCCGGCCCCAGCACAGTTGAGAACCGCGCGCACACCGAGTGCAGCACTGTCTCGCGCACCTCCCGCGCCACGCTGCGGTCGGTCAGCGAGACCATCCGGCCATCGGCAAATTTGAAGGAGCGAACATCGAGCGCATTGGCACGGCCGTGTTCAGAAAGTTGGGCGCCGACGATGCGGTTGCGGCCGCGGCACTCGAAGGAGTCGAAATTGTCGAGACCGGTGATGGCGCTGCCGAGGCCTTTGGCGAGCGTTGCGATATCGGTGCGAACCCAATCCGCGATCGCAGACGCCATCTTGCAGCGCAGGATCGCCGCGGGCTTGACCGTAACCTGACGGTTATCCGGCAAGACCACCGCCTCCAGCCGCACCAGATCTTCGCCGCCGCAGCCGCCGGGACCATGGATGTCGGGAATGCTCGGCGCGATCGCAATCGTCTCCGTCAAGGCGAGCCGGCAGGCGGAAAGTACTGGCGCGGGCGCCGCCGGCGGCTCGGCATTCTTCACTTCCGGAGTTGAGGACGGCTCGGCCGCAGCTGACGGAGCCTCCACAGGACGGGGCCTGGGCAAGGGCACCTTCACCTTTGCGGTGGCGAAATGCGTCTGGCCGCAGCAGGCAAACAGCAGCGCGGCCACAGTAACCATGACGGCCCGGCGAGCACTCCCCCTACGAGAAGCCCACTTGCGGCGTCCCTTCCGCACGCTAGACTTCGCGTCAAATCGCGCCAAAGAACCGCGAAAAGCGATCGAACATTCAGGAGGGATGTCCCCATGTTGGGATTGATGCAAGACTGGCCTTTGCTGTGTCATCGAATTCTCGAACACGCGGCGACCATCCACGGTTCGCAGGAAGTCGTTACACGGTCGGTCGAAGGTCCCATCCATCGCACCAATTATGCCGAAATCCACAAGCGCGCGCTGAAGATCTCGCAGCGGCTGGAACGCGACGGCATCAAGCTCGGCGACCGCGTGGCCACGATTGCCTGGAACACCTGGCGCCATCTCGAGGCATGGTACGGCATCATGGGGATCGGCGCGATCTGCCATACCGTCAACCCGCGGCTGTTTCCCGAGCAGATCGCCTGGATCATCAACCACGCCGAGGATCGCGTGGTGATGACCGACATCACCTTCGTGCCGATCCTGGAAAAGATCGCCGACAAGCTCCCGAGCGTCGAGCGCTATATCGTGTTTACCGACAAGGCGCATATGCTGCAGACAACGCTGAAGAACGCGGTCGCCTATGAGGACTGGATCGCCGAAGTCGACGGCGATTTCAAATGGAAAACCTTCGACGAAAATACCGCGGCGGCGATGTGCTACACCTCCGGCACCACCGGCGATCCAAAGGGCGTGCTGTATTCGCACCGATCCAACGTCATGCATGCACTGATGGCCAATACCGGCGATTCACTCGGCGCCGGCGCCGGCGATACCATGCTGCCGGTGGTCCCGCTGTTCCATGCCAATAGCTGGGGCATCGCGTTTTCGGCACCCTCGATGGGAACCAAGCTGGTGCTGCCCGGCGCCAAACTCGACGGCGCCTCTGTCTTTGAGCTTTTGGAAACCGAAAAGGTCACCCATACGGCTGGCGTTCCCACGGTGTGGCTGATGTTGCTCAACCACATGGCCGCCAATCATCTGAAGCTGCCGCACTTGCGCATGGTGGTGTGCGGCGGCTCGGCGATGCCGCGCTCGATGATCAAGGCATTCATCGATATGGGCGTGACCGCGCGACACGCCTGGGGCATGACCGAAATGAGCCCGATCGGCACGCTGGCCACGCTAAAGCCTCCCTTCGACGGCCTCGAAGGTGAAGAGGCGCTCGACATTCTCCAGACCCAGGGTTACCCGCCGTTCGGCGTGCAGATGAAAATCACCGACGATGCCGGCAAGGAACTGCCATGGGACGGCAAGACCTTCGGCCGCCTCAAGGTCTCGGGCCCATCGGTCGCCAGGGCCTATTTCCGGGTCGATGCCGACATTTTGGACGAGAAGGGTTTCTTCGACACCGGCGACGTCGCCACCATCGATCCGTTCGGCTACATGCGGATTACCGACCGCTCCAAGGACGTGATCAAGTCCGGCGGCGAATGGATTTCCTCGATCGACCTGGAAAACCTCGCGGTCGGCCACCCGGCGGTCGCGGAAGCCGCCGTGATCGGCGTGCATCATCCCAAATGGGACGAGCGTCCCCTGCTCATCGTCCAACTCAAGCAGGGGCAGAAAGCGACGCGGGAAGACATCCTGAAATTCATGGACGGCAAGATCGCCAAATGGTGGATGCCCGACGACATCGCGTTCGTCGACGGTATTCCGCATACGGCGACCGGCAAGATCTTGAAGACCGCGCTGCGCGAGCAATTCAAGGCTTACAGTTTCCCGGGCACGTAGCTTTGGTCATCGTCTCCCCTCATCCTGAGGAGCCGCGCGAACGGCGCTCCTCGCCATGAGGGTTTTGACGTACGCCGGGTCAGGAGCGAATGCCGGGCGGCCGGTAACGTCCCTGCCCTTTGCCCTTCCTCCCTTGAATTCGGCGTAAGTTCGTGGTCTCAAACGGGTTAATTTGAGCGCCTGGCCTCTTTCGGCCGGCAGTTCCCGACCCGGCAGAAATCCAACCCGTTGGAAATCAGAAGCCATGGCCCGCAGGTTTTCCGCTCCCTATCTATCGGAGCCCGTGTCGGGTTTGGCGTCATGGTCGCGCAACCTGGCTGTATTTGCCGTGGTGGCGGTCGTGGTCTCAATCGTCATCGTCCGCTTCGGCTTTCTCGAAATCAAACCGGCGCTCGCCACGTTTTTTGGCGCGCTCGCCTGCGCCGGCCTCTCCATCCTGGTCGGCCTGATCGGCGCGGCCGCGATCTGGCAGAGCGGTGCCCAAGGCGTGAGCCGAATCCTGCTGGCGTTCCTGATCGACGCGGCGCTGCTCGCTTATCCCGCCTATCTCGGCCTGCAATACCGCAGACTGCCCGCGATCCACGACATCACCACCGACCCGATCGACCCGCCGCGCTTCGAGGCGTTGGCGCGGCTGCGCAGCGGCGACGGCGCCAATCCAGCTGTCTATGCCGGCCTCTATTCGGCCGAGCAACAGCGCATCGCCTATCCCGATATCGAAACGGTCGAACTCGAAGTTCCCGTGCAGCGAGCTTATGAAATCACGTTGCAGCTTGTCACCAAACGCAAATGGCTTGTGATCGATGAGCGGCCGCCCCAGCCGCCGCGCCGGATCGGCCGCATCGAGGCGGTAGCGCGCTCGCCGATCATGGGATTCCGCGAGGATGTTTCGATCCGCATCTCTCCTGACGACGAGGATTCACGCGTCGATATCCGCTCCGCCTCGCGCTATTTCGAGAGCGACCTCGGCAGCAACGCGGCGCGCGTTCGCAAGCTGATGGATGACCTCAACAACGCCGCCGACAATGAAAGCCTCAAGCCCGCCAAGAAGCCGGTCGCACCGGTGAAAGCGCCGCCAAAAGTGGTGAAGAAATAGCGCGTCAGGCCGCCGCCAGCCGATACGTTCCGCCGATCACCGGGTCGCCATCAGTCGTGACGATGCCGCGCCCAACCAAATCCTCCAGATGCGCCAGCACCGAATAGCCCGCCGCGTTGGTCAGGCGCGGGTCAATGCCGATATAGATCGCGCGCACGATGGTCGGGATGTCCGCCTCGCCTTTCGAAAGCCGATGCAAGATCGAGGCCTCGCGGGCCTGGCGGTGACGGATCAGGAAACGCACGTAACGCGGCGCATCGGGAATTTCCGGACCGTGGCCGGAGAAATAAAGATCTTCACCGCGCGCGGCGAGTTTTTCCAGCGAGGCCATGTAGTCGACCATCGATCCGTCCGGCGGCGCCACGATCGAGGTCGACCACCCCATCACGTGATCGCCGACGAACAGGAATTTCCGATCGGGCGAGGCGAAAGCGAGATGGTTGGCGGTGTGTCCGGGAGTTGCAACCGTCTCGAGCCTCCAGCCATTACCCTCGATGATATCGCCGTCCTTGATCTGCACATCCGGGCGAAAGTCGCGGTCCGCGCCTGACTCGGGATTGTGCTTCTCGCTTTCAAAGCGCGGCCGCGATGCGCGGTGCGGCCCCTCAGCATAGACCGGCGCGCCGGTTGGCCCCTTGATCCGCGGGGTATTCACCGAGTGGTCGCGGTGGGTGTGGGTGACCAGAATATGCGTCACGGTCTCGCCGCGCACGGCATCGAGCAGCGCCGCCGCATGGGCCACATCGTCGGGACCGGGGTCGATGATCGCGACCTTGCCGCGGCCGACGATGTAACTCACCGTTCCCGTGAAGGTGAAAGGGCTCGGATTGTTGCAGAGGATGCGCCGCACGCCGGGCCGGATTTCCTCAACCACGCCGGGTGCAAGCGGGAAATTGCGATTGAACGGAACGTCGTCGGTTTCGGTCATTTTGGTTTTCTTGCACCTGTCTTGTCATCCCCCGCGAAGGCGGGGGATCCAGTAAACACCGGCAGTAGAGATTGAGCCAGAGGCCTCTGGAATACTGGATCGTCCGCTTTCGCGGACGATGACAGCGGTGTTCGCTGCTACACTTGTGGCCCTTACGAAAATGCCTGAATGCCGGTGATGGCGCGGCCGAGGATCAGGGCATGAACGTCGTGGGTACCCTCATAGGTATTCACGGTTTCCAGGTTCGCGGTGTGCCGCATCACATGATATTCGATCTGGATACCGTTGCCGCCATGCATGTCGCGCGCGGTGCGGGCGATGTCGAGCGCCTTGCCGCAATTGTTGCGCTTGACGATGGAAATCATCTCCGGGGCCATCTTGCCCTCGTCCATCAGCCGTCCGACCCGCAATGAGGCCTGCAAGCCGAGCGCGATGTCGGTCTGCATGTCGGCGAGCTTCTTCTGCACCAGTTGCGTTGCCGCCAGGGGCTTGTTGAACTGCTTGCGGTCGAGCGTGTACTGCCGCGCGCGATGCATGCAGTCCTCTGCCGCTCCCATCGCGCCCCAGGAAATACCGTAGCGGGCGCGGTTGAGACAACCGAACGGACCCTTGAGGCCGGAGACGTTGGGCAACAGCGCGCTCTCGGGCACCTCGACCCCTTCCATCACCACTTCGCCGGTAACGGAGGCGCGGAGCGACAGCTTGCCGCCGATCTTCGGCGCCGAAAGTCCCTTCATGCCCTTTTCAAGGATGAAGCCGCGGATCTGGTTGTTGTGTTCGGCCGACTTGGCCCAGATCACGAACACGTCGGCGATCGGGGCATTGGAAATCCACATCTTGGTGCCGGTCAGCCGGTAACCGTCGGAGGTTTTCTCTGCGCGGGTCTTCATGCCGCCGGGGTCGGAGCCGGCATCGGGCTCAGTCAGCCCGAAACAGCCCACCCATTCGCCGGTCGCAAGCTTCGGCAGATATTTCTTGCGCTGGTTCTCGTCGCCATAGGCATAGATCGGATGCATCACGAGCGAGGACTGGACCGAATTCATCGAGCGATAGCCGGAATCGACGCGTTCGATCTCGCGCGCCACGAGACCATAAGCGACGTAGCTGGCGTTGGCGCAGCCATATTCCTCCGGCAGGGTAATACCGATCAGGCCAAGCTCGCCCATTTCATGGAAGATGTCGCGATCGACCTTCTCTTCCAGATAAGCCTTGGTGACGCGCGGCAAGAGTTTGTCCTGCGCGTAAGCGCGCGCGGTATCGCGGATCATCCGTTCGTCTTCGGTCAACTGTTCGTCGAGCAGGAACGGATCGTCCCATAGAAAATTGACGGGAGACGGCTTGTCCTTGGCCTGAGGGCGCACGCTCATGGAAAATCCTTTCGTAACATTGGATTTATTTTAATGCGCCACGGGCAAGAGCGCAAATCGCCGGCCCCGCCATTCCGGGTTTGGTTTAGAGCCTGTCATCGGGCGCGCATTCGCACGACCCGTCGGGAACATCCCGGAATAACACAAACCTACCCTTCGAGCTGCTCGTTCGACACGATCTCGATGCCGAATCCGGAAAGCCCCTTGTAGTCGTGTAACGACGAGGTCAGGTTCCGGATCGAGGTAACGCCGAGATCGCGCAAGATTTGCGCGCCGACGCCGACTTCGCGCCATTGCCTGTTGCGGTCGGCCTCCGCGGTCTTCTCCTCCGGCAGCGGCGCCACCGGAACACCGGCAGCGCCGTCGCGCAAGTAGACCAGGACGCCGCTGCCGTTCCTCTTGAAGTGTTCCAGTACCGATTTCATGTGTTTCGGGCCGGTGAAGATATCCCTGACGATGTTGGGCTTGTGGAAACGGGTCAGCACATTCCTGCCGTCGCCGACACTGTTATAGACAAAAGCCACGTGGGCGATGGAATCGAACGGCGATCGGTAGGCAAAGCCGTGCATCGGCCCGATCGGGCTGTCGGCGGTGAAGGTCGAGACCCTCTCGATCAGTTTCTCGCGCGCCTGACGGTAAGAGATCAATTCCGCAATCGTGACATGCTTGAGCTTGTGGGCTTTGGCGAACTGCGACACCTGCGCGCCCTTCATCACCGAGCCATCGTCATTCATCAACTCGCTGATGACACCGACCGGCGGCAGGCCGCTCAGTCTGCACAAGTCGACCGCCGCCTCGGTATGGCCGGAGCGCAGGAGCACGCCGCCGTCCCGCGCAATCAGCGGAAACACGTGGCCGGGCCGGGCAAAGTCGTTGGCGCCGACATTCGGATTGGCGAGCGCCCGGCAGCAGGAGGCGCGCTCCTCTGCCGAAATCCCCGTGCCGCCATCCGGCTTGTAGTCGATCGAGACAGTAAAAGCGGTGGTGTGGCTGGAATCGTTATGCGCCACCATCGGATCGAGCCGCAGCCGGCGCGCATCCTCCTGCGTGATCGGGGCGCAGACGATGCCCGAGGTATGGCGGATGATGAACGCCATCTTTTCGGGCGTGCAGAACGAGGCTGCAACGATCAGGTCGCCCTCGCCCTCGCGGTCGTCATCGTCGGTAACCACGACAAGTTCGCCCTGGGCAAAGGCATGCAGAACTTCCTGG
>DATHPL010000406.1:0-2444 GCA_035483915.1 Bradyrhizobium sp. | reverse complement strand
GAACATCGTGCCGATCATCGGCGGCATGCTCGTGTTCGGCGAACGTTTGCCCGCCAGTTGGATTGAAGCGGGGATGCGAGTCGGCGCATTCCTGTTGACGGTCACCGCCGGCGCATTGCTGGCCGGATCGGGCGTGCAGTTACCCACCGAGCCAGTAGTGGTTCGCGCTGCTGCCGGCAGCTAGCCGGTAAAAGCTCTAGAAGTTCGCCTTCGGCACCGGCAGGCCCGGCACGTCGGCGCGGCCGCGGAAAATCGTTCCCTTGCGATTTGGATCGTCGGTGTTATCTGCCGTGACGACGTAGAGATCGCGCAGGTCGCGGCCGCCGAAGACCAGGCTGGTCACCATCGTGGCCGGCAATTTGATTCGCTTGACGACGGTACCTTCCTTCGAGAAGTGCACGACCTCGCCGACGCGAACTGCAGCAACCCACACGCCGCCTTGCGCATCGACGGCCAGCCCGTCGGGCATTCCCTCCGGCATTTTCGCAAAGATGCGACGGTCTTTGACGCCGCGCTCATGCGTGACGTCGTAAACCCACACGGCGCCGGTGCTGGAGTCTGAGTGATACAGATGCTTGCGATCGGGGCTGAAGCCGAGCCCGTTGCTGACCTCGATCCCGTCCCACAACTTTACAGCGCGGCCGGGCGGATCGATGCGGAAGAGGCTGCCCGGAATCGGCTTGTCGTTGCTCAGCGGATTGAAATTGATGGTGCCGGTGTAAACGCTGCCATGATCGTCGCTCGTGAGATCGTTCATGCTGATCGGCTTGCCTTCCCACGAGGCGAACAGGTCGCGGCTCTTGCCGGTCTTCTCATCCCAATGAATCAAGGCGCGGCCGGTGAGCACGAGTCCGCCGCTCTGGTTGAAGTTCATGCCGCCGACGCCCTTGCGTTTTGGGATGAGCGTTTCGACGTTGCCGCCGGGATTGCGCCGGTAGACGCCGCCGTTGGGAATATCGGTGAAGTAAAAACGGCCGAGGTCGTCCACACGCGGCGCTTCGAGCAGGCCGTAGCCGCTCGCGAGCATCTCGAATTCCATCGCTGCGATCCTCCTCCCGCCCGTTTAACACGGTTCGCGGCGCGCGGCGAGCCTCGGCGATGGTGGTTGCGGCGGTTCGCCGTATCAGTCCGGGAGATCGACTTCGATCGGCTGCGTCATCCGCGCGCGGTTCTGATCGTCGAGCCGCAGACGGCGATGGCACAGGTAGATCAGCACTGGCTGCAGAACTCGGGTCAGCACCATGATCGCCAAAGCGCCGCCGATGACGACGATTGCCAGCGGCTGCTGCGTCTGAGCGCCGATTCGCGTCGAGACAGCAGCTGGCAGCAGGCCGAGCGCGTCGACCAGGTCGGTCATCATCGTGGCGCGCAAACGCCGGTCGGAGCCGGTGATGATCGCCTCGACGAACGGAAGGCCCTGCTCCCAAAGCCGCCGGATGTAGAAGCTCAGCAGGATGCCGTCCATGACGGCGATGCCGAAAATCGAAATGAAACCAACGCCAGCCGACACGCTGAAGGGTGTGCCGGTGATGATCAGTGCGAGCACTCCGCCGAGGCACGCGACCGGAATCTGCGCCATGATAATGAAGGTGTCGATGAGCGATTGAGTCGCGCCATAGAGGACACCGGCGATGAGCAACAGCGCGAACGGCACGACTATCGCGAAGCGTCGATTGGCGGCCTGAAGTTCGCCGTACTCGCCGGACCATTCGAGATGCACGCCTTCGGGCAGATGGACTTCCTTCGAGATTTTGCGCTTGGCATCGACAATGGTGCTCTGCAGATCGCGGCCGCGGACCGAAAACCGCACCGGCACATAACGTTGCAGCGCTTCGCGGTAAATGAATGACGCGCCTTCGGCGGTCTCGATTTTGGCGACCTGGTCGAGCGGAACCTGGCCTCCGGCCGGCAGATTGACGCGAATCTGGCGTACAGCATCAAGGCTCTCGCGATACTCCGGCTTCCATCGCACGACCAGGTCGAAGCGCCGGTCGCCCTCAAGCACCTGGGTGACGGCCTGGCCGCCGATTGCCGCTTGCACGATCGCGCCGACATCGCCGACATTGAGTCCGTAGCGCGCGCAAGCGGTGCGGTCCGGGGTAATCTGCAAATTAGGCTGGCCCATCGAGCGCAGCACTACCTCATCGACAACTCCGGGAACCCCGCCGAGTGTTTCCCTGATGTCGTTGGCGATTCGTTCGTCGGTCGCGAGGTCGTCGCCAAAAACCTTGATCGCGTTTTCGCCGGCTTTCACGCCCGAGATGGCTTCGTCGATATTGTCTTCGATGTTTTGCGAGTAGCTAAAGCTGACGCCCGGAAACCGCTGCGTAAGTTTGTTGTCGATCAGCGTAACGAGCTTCGGCTTGTCGATCCCTTTGGGCCATTGATCGTCCGGCTTCAGATCGACCGAGAATTCAATGTTGAAGAATCCCGCCGTCTCGGTG
>DATHPL010000405.1:0-8848 GCA_035483915.1 Bradyrhizobium sp. | reverse complement strand
AGCACAATCGTCACCGCGATGATCAACAGGTACTGGCTGTCGAGATAGACCGGACCAAGCTGAATGCCCGGCGTCTCGAACCAGCCCTCCAGCACCTGCGGCTGCGGCCCGTAGATCGCAAGCACCGAATTGGCCATCAGGATCGAGGCGCCGATGGTCGCGATAATCACGGGCAGAAAGCTGCGGTGACGCAGTGGATAATAAACCCCGAGATTGAAGATCGCGCCCAACAGCGCCATCCCGCCGAGCGCCAGCAGGAACGACAGCCAATAGGGCCAGCCCAGGTCAACCGCGAACACCACCATCAGATAGGCGGCGACCATCGAGAATTCGCCTTGCGCGAAGTTCACGACATTGGTGGCGCGAAAGATCAAGACGAAGCCGAGCGCGACCAGCGCATAAACAGCGCCAATCCCGATCCCGGTAAACAGCAGTTGCAGTGCGAGGTCCATGAAAACGCCCGGTTCGATGCGCGAGCAGGCAAAGCGATGCGGCCTCTCCGTCGCCGGAGAGGCCGCGCGGATCACATCAGTCGTCGAATTCGATATGCTTGTCGTAGACGATCGTTCCCTTCTCGTTCCTCACGACATTGTAGCCGTGCAGGCCGTCGCCATTCTGGTCGAAATTATATTCGCCCTCTGCTCCCGGAAACTTCTTGGTCGACAGGATGGCGTCGCGGATCTTGCCGGGATCGGTCGAGCCCGCCTTATTGATCGAGGCCGACAGTATGGTGACGGCGTCGTAAGGCCAGGCACTCTGGTTGTCCGGCGCGAATTTGTAGGCTTCGCGGTAGGCCTTGCCAAACGCCTTCGAAGCCTCGCTGGATTCCTCGGCGTAATCGGCCACGCCATAGGTGCCGTACAAGGCCGGACCTGCGAGTTTGGTCGAGGACACCGCAACCACCGACGGTGACCCGACCCAGGGAATGTTGACGCCGAGTTGGCGCAGTTGACGTGCAAAAATGCCGAGATCGTTTTCGAAGGTGAAATAGGTGCCAAGCACATCCGCACCCGATTGCTTTACGGCCAGCACGACCGGCGTGAAGTCCTGGCTCTGGTTGGCATAACCCTGGTCGAGCACGGCCGGCGTACCCAGCTTTTCGAGCGCCGACGCCAACGCTTTGCCGCCCGCCGTTCCGAACGCATCGGTCGAATGCACGATCGCCCACTTCTTCTTGCCGAGCGTGTTGACGCCGAAATCGGCGATCACGCGGCCGGAATAGCTGTCGTTCGGGCGGTAGCGAAACAGCCATGGATTATTCATGTGGGTTAGCGTCGGATCGGTTCCGCCGATCATTACGGGCTTGCCGAGCTTGAGCACGTCAGGCGCCATCGCATGGACCTGGGTCGAACGGATCGAGCCGAGGAAACCGACGATGTCCGACTGTGCCGCCAGCTTGGAGAACGCCAGCACGATGCCCGGGTTGGTGGTCTGATCGTCCTCGATCACGAGTTCGACCTGCTTGCCCAGGACACCCCCGGCCTTGTTGACGGCGGCAAGCGCGAGCTTGGCGCCGTTCTGCGCCCAGAGCCCTTGCTCGGCCGCTGGCCCTGTGACAGGAACGCACATGCCGATTTTGATGCTCGCGCCCTGCGCGTTTGCGCTCCTCAGGACGTAGGGGGCCGCAACGCCGGCCGCGATGCCCGCCGTAAATTCGCGCCTCGTCAGTTTCATTCGACCCTCCCTGGAACCGTGCTTTTCCGCCGGCTCTTATTGATATCTCGCGCTGCACCCGTAAAAGCGCACGGCAATGGCAGAGGCCTTCCGTCGCCGGAGAGGCTTCTGCCATTATCTCAGTCGTCGAATTCGATATGCTTGTCGAAGACGATCGTCCCCTTCTCGTTCTTCACGACGTTGTAGCCATGCAGGCCGTCGCCGTTCTGATCGAAATTGTATTCCCCTTCGGCGCCCGGGAATTTCTTCAAGCCGAGAATGGCTTCGCGGATCTTGCCGGGATCGGTCGAGCCCGCCTTGTTGATCGCGGCCGACAAGACAGTGACAGCATCATAAGGCCAGGCGCTCTGAAGGTCGGGCGCGACCTTGTAGGCTTCGCGATAGGCCTTGCCGAAGGCTTTCGAGGCTTCGCTGGATTCCTCTGCGTAGTCCGCCACGCCATAAGTGCCATAGAGCGTAGGTCCGGCAAGCTTGATCGCGGATACGTTCACCGTCGTTGGCGACCCCACCCAGGGGATCGTGACGCCGAGTTGGCGCAGTTGCCGGGCGAAGATGCCGAGATCGTTTTCGAAGGTGAAGTAGGTGCCGAGCACGTCCGCACCCGATTGCTTCACGGCGAGTACGACCGGGGTGAAGTCCTGGCTCTGGTTGGCATAGCCCTGATCGAGCACCGGCGGTGCGCCCAATTTTTCCAGCGCAACCGTCAGTGCCTTGCCGCCCGCAGTCCCGAAGGCGTCGGTGGAATGCACGACCGCCCACTTCTTTTTTCCCAATGTATTGACGCCGAAATCGGCGATGACGCGGCCGGAATAGCCGTCGTTCGGGCGATAGCGAAACAGCCATTGATTGCCCATATGCGTGAGGGTCGGATCCGTCCCGCCGATCATCACGGGCTTGCCGAGCTTGAGCACGTCGGGCGCCATGGCGTGGACCTGGGTCGAACGAACCGAGCCGAGAAACGCAACGATGTCGGACTGCGCGGCTAGCTTGGAGAACGCGAGAACGATGCCCGGGTTGGTGGTCTGATCGTCCTCGATCACGAGTTCGACCTGTTTGCCCAGCACACCGCCGGCCTTGTTGACGGCGGCGAGCGCGAGCTTGGCGCCGTTTTGCGCCCAGAGCCCCTGCTCCGCCGCTGGCCCTGTGACAGGGACGCACATGCCGATTTTGATAGTCGAGGCCTGTGCCTTGGCGCCGGTGATAACATAGGGGGCCGCAACGCCGGCCGCGATGCCCGCCGCGAATTCGCGTCTCGTCAGTCTCATTCAACCCTCCCTGGAGCCGTGCTTTTTCGCCGGCTCTTATTGGTCTATCGCGCTGCACGCGGAACGCACTGCACGCCGTTTGTACTTACGAACTCTTGAAGAACGAGTAAATTGATATTGCAGCGATTTGAGCCATCGGGCCAAGCCTTCGGGGCGACACGATGGCGCGCTTTTGTCCCGCGATGCGGCAACCATCTACTGCCTATTTGGTTGGCACCGAAAACGGAGCGGCAACACCCGTCGTTTGTCACTCGTTTTCTGAGGGCTCGGCGTCCGTCACTTCGAGCGCCGCCAGACTGTGTTCCAACGCCGCCAGCATGTTCTGGAGTTCGGCAAGCTTTTGCGCGCCATAGCGCCGCGTGATCGCGGCGTAAATCGACTCCGAGGTAGGGGCGACGAGTTCGATCAGCTTCAATCCCTTTTGGGAAATTGAGACGACGCCGCGTCGCAAGTCGGCCTTGGCCGTCCGGCGCTCGATCAACTGGCGTGCCTCGAGATCGCGCAGGATCCGCGACAGGCTTGGACCGAGCAGAAAGGCGACGCGGGCCAGTTCCGTCACTTCGATGGCGTCGACCGCGGCAAGCGCCCGCAAGATGCGCCACTGCTGCTCCGTCAATCCGTGCCGGCGCAGCGACGGGCGGAACTGCTTCATCACCGCCTCGCGTGCGCGCAACAGCGACATCGGTAGCGACTTGGAAAAATCGCGCATCGGAATTCGACGCTCGACCGGATGCGCGCCGCCACTGCCGGCCGGTTTTTTGAGCGTCATTGTCCTGCCCGTTAAGCCCAAGGAGATCGATCAGTCACGACCAGCTCGTTTGCGTTGCACAAATTTCCAACCGGTTTGCCGGCTTTAATTTAACATGTTAATCATATCCCGGCATCTCGATTTTTAAGAGGCCTTCGATACGGCCGACACAATCCCTGCCGATGATAACGCCTCTCGCCCCGTCAGCCGCTATTCGCCGGATCGAAAGCCTCCAAGTGGAGCAGCCCCGCCATGCCGCATTTCACCATCGAATATTCCGCCAATCTCGACGCACGCGTCGACATGGCTGACGTGGTGGAAGTCGTTCGCAAGGCTGCAGTCGAGACCGGCATCTTTCCGCTCGGCGGCATCCGCGTGCGCGCGGTGCGATGCGAGCATTACGCGATCGGCGACGGCAATCCCGACTTTGCCTTCTTCGACATGGTGCTGCGGCTCGGCGAAGGCCGCGACCTGCAAACCCGCAAGACCGCCGGCGAACACATCTTTCGCGCGCTGTCGGCGTATCTCGATCCTGTGTTTGCAAAAGGCAAACTCGCTCTGTCGTTCGACATGCAGATCAACGACAAGGAGACCAGTTGGAAGCGCAACAACATCCATGAGGCTTTGAAGACAGAGGCCGCCCATGGATAGCGTGACGCCCAATAGCGTGACACCAAAGTCCGACCTGTTTCAAGCCAATCTCGAGCGTGCTGCCCCTCTGCTCGCGAAACTGAAAGCCGAAGGCATCTCGCATATGATCGGCGGCGAGAGCGTGCCGTCGATTTCCGGTGCCAGGTTCGAGACCCGATCGCCGATCGACGGCGCCGTGCTCGCCAACGTGGCACGCGGCGACACCGAAGACATCGACCGAGCCGCGACCGCCGCGAGCCTCGCTTTCAAGGCCTGGCGCGATATCGGTGCTGCGATGCGCCGGAAGCTGCTGCACCGCGTGGCCGACGCTATCGAGGATCATGCCGACGACATCGCCGTGCTCGAATGTATCGATACCGGTCAGGCTTATCGCTTCATGGCAAAAGCCGCGATCCGGGCAGCGGAGAACTTCCGCTTCTTTGCCGACAAGTGCGTGGAAGCCCGCGACGGGCTCAATATGCCCAGCGAAGAGCATTGGAATGTTTCGACGCGCGTGCCGATTGGCCCCGTGGGCGTGATCACGCCGTGGAATACGCCCTTCATGCTCTCGACCTGGAAGATCGCACCAGCCCTCGCTGCCGGTTGCACGGTCGTGCACAAGCCGGCCGAGTGGTCCCCGGTCACGGCTGATCTTTTGGCGAAGCTCGTCAAGCAGGCCGGCGTGCCCGACGGCGTACTCAATACGGTGCACGGCCTCGGCGAAGAGGCCGGCAAGGCGTTGACGGAACACCCCGCGATAAAGGCAATTGGATTTGTCGGCGAAAGCGCCACCGGTTCAGCCATCATGGCGCAGGGCGCGCCGACCTTGAAGCGGGTGCATTTCGAGCTTGGCGGCAAGAATCCGGTGATCGTATTCGACGACGCCGAACTCGATCGCGCGCTGGATGCCGTTGTCTTCATGATCTACTCGTTGAATGGCGAACGTTGCACGTCTTCCAGCCGGCTCCTTGTCCAAGAGCACATCGCGGACAAATTCATCGAAAAACTCGCCGCTCGCGTAAGGGCGCTCAAAGTCGGTCATCCCCTCGACCCCGCGACCGAAATCGGGCCCCTGATCCACGAGCGGCATCTGGCCAAGGTCTGCGGCTATTTCGACATCGCGCGGAAGGACGGTGCCGTGATCGCCGTCGGTGGTGCGCCGCATGACGGTCCCGGCGGCGGGCATTATGTGCAACCAACGCTGGTTACCGGCGCAACCCGCCATATGCGGGTGGCGCAGGAGGAAGTATTCGGGCCATTCCTGACCGTCATCCCGTTCCGCGACGAGGCTGACGCGGTCGAAATCGCCAATGATGTGAGATACGGGCTCACCGGCTACGTCTGGACGTCGGATATGGGCCGGGCGTTGCGCGTTGCAGATGCGCTGGAAGCAGGCATGATCTGGCTCAACTCGGAAAACGTCCGCCATTTGCCGACGCCATTCGGCGGCATGAAAGCTTCCGGCATTGGCCGCGACGGCGGCAACTATTCTTTTGATTTCTACATGGAAACAAAGCACGTTTCGCTGGCGCGCGGCACGCACAAGATTCAGAGACTGGGAATTTAGCCCCAATGCCTGTTCCGCAACACGTATTCGATCCGCCCTTCAACATCATCAGAAGCAGCCACGTCGTGCTCGATGTGGTGGATCTGAATGCGAGCTCTGAATTCTACGAAAATGCGGTCGGACTACACGTCGAGGACCGCGACGGCACCGCGATCTATCTGCGCGGCAGCGAGGAGCATCAGCATCACTCGCTGGTATTGCGTAAAGCCCCCCTCGCCGCCTGCCGTCGCCTCGGCTTCAAGGTCGGCAATGACGAGGATCTCGACAGGGCGGCAGCATTCTTTTCACAGAATGAAATCGCTCACGCCTTTGTAGATCAGCCGTTCCAGGGCAGGACGCTGCAATTTACCGATCCGTTCGGGTTTGCGATCGAGCTCTATGCGACGATGGACAAGCGTCCGCACCTGTTACGCCGCTATGATCTGTACAAAGGCTGCCACCCGCAGAGGCTCGACCATTTCAACGTCTTTGCCGCCGAGGTTCAGGACACGGTCGATTTCTACGCGCGGCTGGGCTTCCGCCTGACCGAATATGCCGAAGAAGACGGGCCGCAAGGGCGGATCGCGGCCGCCTGGTTGCACCGCAAAGGCAACGTACACGATTTCGCGATCACCAACGGCAAGGGCCCACGCCTGCACCATTTCGCCTATTGGGTGCCGACCGCCATGAACATCCTGCACCTGTGCGATGTGATGGCCTCGAGCGGATATCTCAAGAATATCGAGCGCGGGCCCGGGCGGCATGGTATTTCCAATGCCTTCTTTCTCTACGTCCGCGATCCCGATGGCCACCGCCTTGAACTTTACACCAGCGACTACTTCACCGGCGATCACGACCATGCGCCGATGCGCTGGTCGCTGAATGACCCGCGCCGGCAGACGCTGTGGGGCGCGCCCGCCCCGCGCTCCTGGTTCGAGCAGGGATCACCTTTCACAGGTCAGGCCGTCCGTGATCCGCAGTTTGTCGCCGACGTCACGATTGTCGACTAGCGCGGCGGATTGACGTGTGCGAATTCTCACAACGAGTACAAAATCGAGCGACCACACCGGAATTTTATATTTGCTGGCGTCCCTTTGGTTCTAACATCCGTCAACGGACATGAACCGGGACACTAGAAACACGGAGACTTTATGAAAATGTCCTTGATGATCGCGGCCGCCTCGCTGCTCGGCCTCGCGCCCGGCGTGTCCCCGATGGGCGCTGCGCATGCCGCCGAACTGAAGGTGCTGGCGGGCGGGTCACTCAGAAGCGTGCTGACCGAACTCGCCCCGCAATTCGAACGCGCCTCCGGCCACAAGCTTGTCATTGTCTTCGACACGACCCCCAATCTGATCAAGGCGGCGACGTCAGGTGAACCGTTCGACCTCGGTGTCGTTCCGATTGACGTTTTCTATGACGCTGCCGCAAAGACCCACTTCATGCCACCGGTCGAATTTGCGCGCGTCGGATATGGTGTTGCGGTGAAAGCCGGCGCGCCCAGGCCGGACATCAGCACAAAACAGGCTTTCAAGAAGACGCTGCTGGATGCCAAGTCGATCACGTTCCTGCCGGAGAGCGCCGCAGGCTCCTATATCCTCAGACTGTTCGAACGGCTCGGCATCGAGGAAGCGATGAAGGCCAAGACCATCGCGCAGGCGCAACCGACCGGAATCATTCCGGCCGTGGTCAGCGGCCAGGCGGAACTCGCCGTCTTCGTGAACAACGTCCTGACCGCACCGGGCGTCGACATCGTCGGACCGTTCCCGCCGGGATTGCAACAGGAACTGGTATTCCCGGCAGCACTTGCGGTCGACACCAAGCAAAAAGAAGCAGCCAAAGCTTTTATCGATTTCCTGATGTCGCCCGAGGCCGTCGCCGTTCTCAAGGCCAAAGGCATGACCCCAGGCAAAGGTTGAGCGCCGCCCTCCCCGGAGCATCCATGGTCGCGCCCCCCATCGCCGCCTTCGTCGTCGACGGCTCCGCCAGATACGGCGCCGTGACCGATCGCGGAGTTGTCGACCTCTCCGCGCGCTGGAGCAAGCAGTTTCCGACCTTGCGAGAGGTCATCGCCGCTGACGCACTGACCAGACTTGCCGAAGACGCCGCGCGCCTTCCGGCGGACCATGCGCT
The DNA here is from genome assembly GCA_035483915.1 of Bradyrhizobium sp. GTDB lineage: Bacteria > Pseudomonadota > Alphaproteobacteria > Rhizobiales > Xanthobacteraceae > Bradyrhizobium. The sequence goes on along the minus strand of DATHPL010000405.1, from coordinate 855 downwards.
CGAGAGCGTTGCATGGCTGCCGCCGATTCCCGCGCCGGAGAAAATCATCTGCATTGGCGTCAATTACCCCGATCGCAACGCCGAATATAAAGACGGCTCGGACGCGCCAAAATATCCGAGCATGTTCTTCCGCACGCCGCGTTCGTTTGTCGGCCACGAAACACCGCTGATACGGCCGAAGGCATCCGTCCAGCTCGACTATGAAGGCGAATTGGTGCTCGTGATCGGCAGGGCCGGCCGGCATATCGCGGAGAGCAAGGCGCTCGATCACATCGCAGCGATCACGCTCTGCAACGAAGGCACCATCCGCGATTGGGTGCGACATGCCAAGTTCAACGTCACGCAGGGCAAGAATTTCGATTCCACGGGGAGCCTCGGCCCATGGCTTGTTCCCTACACGAATGAATCGCAGATCGCCGATGTCAGGCTGACGACCAGGGTCAATGGCGAGATACGGCAGGACGATCGCACCTCACGCCTGATCTTCGGCTTTCGCTACCTGATCCATTACATCTCGACCTTCACGACGCTGGAGCCCGGCGACGTCATCGTCACGGGCACACCGACCGGAGCGGGCGCGCGGTTCGACCCGCCGCGCTACCTGAAACCCGGCGATATCGTCGAGGTAGAAGCCGAAAATATCGGCTTGTTGCGCAACGGCGTGATCGATGAGATTTCCTGATGCCGGCTGATTGGACCTTGCCATGCCCGTAAGCTCCGGAGGCGAAGCCATCGTCAGCGGCCTGGTCGCGCACGGCGTCGACACCGTGTTCGGGTTACCCGGCGCGCAGATCTACGGCTTGTTCGACGCCTTCCATCAGGCGCAGCTCAAGGTGATCGGTGCGCGGCACGAAC
>DATHPL010000404.1:0-3129 GCA_035483915.1 Bradyrhizobium sp. | reverse complement strand
CGCTGGTATCGGCGAGCACGATCGAGCCGGTCTCGATCACATAGCCGCGCGTGGCGAGTTCGAGCGCAAGCTCGGCGTTCTGCTCGACCAGCAAAATCGTGACGCCGCTTTCGCGGAAATAGTCGATCGCGCGCGCGACTTCCTCGACCATGATCGGCGCTAGCCCCAGCGAAGGCTCGTCCAGCATCAGCAGAACTGGCTGTGCCATCATGGCGCGGCCGAAGGCCAGCATCTGCTGTTCGCCTCCGCTCAGCGAGCCCGCGAGCTGCTGGCGGCGCTCGTAGAGCCGGGGAAACAACTCGAAGACGCGCTCGCGCGTCTCGTTCTTCCTGGCGTGAGCGCGAGAGGAATAAGCGCCGACAGTCAGATTCTGATGGACCGAGAGTCGCGGAAAGACGTGGCGTCCCTCAGGCACATGGATGATGCCCCGATCGACGATCTGTTCGGGCGAAAGCTCCGTGATCGCTTCGCCCTGAAATTCGATTTTCCCCGTGCTGGGGCGAACCAGCCCGGAAATCGTGCGCAGCGTTGTCGATTTTCCGGCGCCGTTCGAACCGATCAATGCGACCACTTCGCCCGATGCCACGACCATATCGACATTGCGCAAAGCGGTCACCGCGCCATAACCGGCGCTGATATTTTCAAGACGCAGCATGGAGAAGCTCCGCCTGTTGTTTCGGTGCGCGCGTCTCGCGCCGCTTGAGTCCGCCGCCGAGATAGGCCTTGATCACCTCCGGGTGGGCCCGGATTTCCGCCGGCGTACCGTTCGCGAGCCGCTGACCGTAGTTGAGCACAGTGATGCAATCGCAGGACGGCATCACCACGTCCATGTGGTGCTCCACTAAAAGGATGGTCGTGCTGCTCGCACGAATGGCCTTGATAAGGTCGACGAGGCGCCGGCTTTCGACCCCGTTGAGACCGGCCGCCGGCTCATCCAGCAAAAGCAGCTTCGGCCGTGCGACGGTTGCCCGGGCAATTTCGACAAGCCGCTGCGAGCCGTAGGGCAAATCATCCGCACGTGTATCGGCAAGATTCAACAGGCCGACAAAATCGAGCGCTTCGCGGGCACGCTCGGCAATGGCGGCTTCCTCGGCCTGTTGTGAGCGCGTGCGCAACAGCGCGCGCCAGATTTCGCAATGGGTCTCGCCGTGCATTCCGACCATAACGTTTTCGAGCACCGTCATGTCACGGAACAGTTTCAGGTTCTGGAAGGTTCGGCGGATGCCGGCGCGGGCACGGCGATCGACCGACCAGCGCGTGATGTCGCCACTCGCAAAGCTAATCCGGCCGCTGCTTGAGGGAACGTGACCGGAGATCAGATTGAGCAGCGTCGTTTTGCCGGCGCCGTTCGGACCGATCAGCCCATGGACGGATCCCGGCGCGACTTCCATCGCAACGTCGCGGACAGCGACAAGGCCGCCGAAGCGACGCGTAAGCCCGTTGATTTCTAACAGAGCGGACATTACAGCCTCACCGCTCCAGGCTTCTGAAAGACCAGCCACAGCCGAGGCGGCGAAAAACGCCTGAAAAGATCGACCAAGATACCGCTCAGGCCACGGCTGCCGGTTCCCGCCAGCACGATCACCATGACGCCGAAAAGAAGGAGCCGGAATTCTCCGGACGCGCGCAGCAGTTCCGGGATCAAAACGACGATGGCGGCGCCGAGCGCCGCGCCAGGCAGGCTTCTTATGCCGCCGATCACGACCATGATCAAGATGTCGATCGATTTCTGGAAATCGAAGTCGTTCGGATTGAGATAGCGCGAATGGTAGGCGTAAAGCCCGCCAGCAATGCCCGAGACGATCGCGGCGATCAGGAAGCACTTGCTCTTGTAGAGCGAAATAGAAATTCCGCTGGCGCGCGCCGCCTCCTCATCCTGAGACATCGCGGTCAAAGCGCGCCCGAACCGCGAATGCGTGATCCGGTCGAGCGCCAGAAATACGCCGGCGGCTGCAATCAGACAGACATAATAAAACCGCGTCTCGCCGCCGAGCGACAGGCCAAACAGAGTTGGGGCCGGAATATCCATCATCCCGATGCTGCCGCCGGTCAGCCAATCCTCGTTGAGCATGACGAGGTGGACAATGATCGCAAAGCCGAGCGTCGCCACCGCTAGGCTCGAACCCTTGAGGCGAACGATCGGGATCAGCAGCAGGCTGGATATTCCGGCAAGCAGACCACCGGCCGCGATCGCCAGCAGAAACGGCGCGCCAACCGAGAGTGAGCCGGCGCAATAGGCGCCAATGCCGAAGAACGCGCCCTGCCCCAGCGAAACGATGCCCGCCGATCCAACCAGCAATTGTTGGGAAAATGCCAGGATGACGCTGATCAAAGCCAAACTAAACACGTGCACCCAATAGGCATTGGATTGCAAAAGCGGCAGCGCAGCAAGGATGAGCAACAGAACAAGTCGGGCGATCGGAACCCCGCGCATGTTCACACGGCCCGGCCATCGCGGGCCAACAGCCCGGACGGCATGAACAGAAGAATCGCGATGAGCACAACCATGCCGACCGCGTCCTTGTAGGCGGTCGAAATCAGCATTCCGGAGAACGTCTCGATGATTCCGAAGATCAAACCACCGATCATAGCGCCCGCGACGCTTCCAAGGCCGCCGAGCGTCGCGGCAACAAACGCCTTGATACCGGTCATGAAGCCCATATTGAACGACGCAAAGAACAGCGATCCCAGCAATACGCCGGCAGCACCCGCCATCATGCCGGATAGCGCAAAGGTATAGGTCGTCGTCCGATCGACGTTAACGCCCATCAGCCGGGCGGCGTCCGGATCCTGCGCCGCCGCCTGCATGGCGATGCCGAGGCGGGTGTAACGGAAGAAGACGATCAAGGCGCCCATGATCAGGCCGCTGAGAACCACGATCCAGACCAGTTGGGGAGAGACCACAAAGCCGGCAAAGACCAGCCCGTTCGATGCAAACAGACTGGGATAACGCAGCGGTTCCGAGCCCCACACCATGCGCGCCACGTTCTGCAGGACAATCGAGACGCCGAGCGTCGCGATCATGATATTGATGAGGGAGACCCGGCGCAGGCGCAGCCTGCGATAGATGAAGAATTCGATCGCCATCGAGACGAGACCGCCGCCGACCGTGCCGGCGAGCAGCACCAG
>DATHPL010000403.1:0-2607 GCA_035483915.1 Bradyrhizobium sp. | reverse complement strand
CCGATCAGCACGTGGAAGGCAAAGCAGATTGCCAGGTAAAACGGCAGCCACGGCAGATCGAAGAACGCACCCGGCCCCATACCGCCGAGAAAGCTGCGCACATTGTCGAGGTCGCGCAGCGGCTGAAGGCCCTCGTTGCGGGCGCCGACGGTCAGCGGCAGACGCACCACGATATCGAACACCCGCGCATTGAGCGCCTCGTCGAGCGAGGTTCCGATGCGGCCGAGGATTCGACCCCGGATCAGGTCGAGGACACCTTGCGCGGCATAAAGGAAGCCCGCGAGGATGATCAGGCCGACCAGGGTCGGAACGCTGCGGCTCGGCAGCACCCGGTCATAGACCTCGAGCATGAACAACGACCCGGTCAGATAGAGCAGGTTGATCATGCAACTCATGACGCCGACGCCGATGAAGGCGTTACGGCAGGCGCGCAACGCTTCACCGAGTTCGGAACGCCGGACACCGGGGGCGGCTGCCATCTATCCTGATCTCTTCACTTGGGATTCGCGTGCCCTGCTCGAATGGCGGGCCCGCGATACATTATTACCGATTCTTGTGGCCGGCGTCTAACGAAGTCACATTAACCTAAATGCCTTCAGTTCAACGGCTTTTCAGGCCAAGCGGGCGAAACCCCGCCCGCTTTGTTAAGTCACGTGAACGACGCCGGAAGTTCAAGGCCGGCCGTTAAAGGCCCGGCCGGCCCGACCTATGGAAGGCGGTCAAAAGCGGCCGCCGGTCCGGACCAGTCTCACGATCAAGAGCAGGATAATGGCGCCGATCGCGGAATAGATGATTTCCGACACCAGGCCCGAGCCGATCGTGATGTGAAGTTTCGGAAACAGCCAGCTGGCGACGAAAGCGCCGGCAATGCCGACGATGATGTCGCCGATGATGCCAAAGCCGGTGCCGCGCACGATCTTGCCGGCCAGCCAGCCCGCGACGAGGCCGACGAAGAGAATAACGATAAGGCTCTCACTCGATATGTACATGAACAGTCCCCCGGTTGCCGCGCGGCGTTCCTCCCACGCTGGTTGGAAACCTATCCATTATTGGCTGACGTGGCCACGCCAATTTGAAGCCGGACGGATCGGACGGGCCTATATTCCCGTGGGATAACCTAGGCCGTCGCGGCCACCGCGACACGTTCCGCCAGGATGCACCTCGCAATTCGGTCTCCAGCCATTTGCACGTTGGGCGGGAGAGCATCGAGGCACCGCGCTTCGGCAAAACCGCACCGTGGCGCAAATGAGCAATTGACGGGGGCCTTGTCGAGCGTCGGCGGCGTCCCCGGGATCGTCTCGAGCCGCTCGCCACGTTTGGCGCCATGGACGGTGGAGGCCAGCAGCCCTTTCGCGTAGGGATGAACCGGCGAGCGCACGATCTGGCTGAGGGTGCCCTGCTCCACGATTTCGCCGGCATACATCACCGCCACGCGGTCGCAGATTTCGACGGCAACGCCGATGTCGTGGGTGACGAAAATCACCGACATGCCGAACTCGCGCTGCAACTCGCGCAACAGCAGCAGGATCTGGATCTGCACGGTGGCATCGAGCGCCGTGGTCGGCTCGTCCGCGAGCAGCACCTTTGGCCGGCAGGCAAGCGCCAGCGCAATCATTGCGCGTTGGCGCATGCCGCCCGACATCTCGTGCGGATAGGTATCGAGCCGGCGTTTCGCCGAGGGAATGCGCACCACTTCCAGCATTTCCAGCGCACGCGCCCTCGCCTCGCTCTGGCTCTTGCCCTCATGGCGCATCACGGTCTCGGCGATCTGCTGGCCGATCGTATAGACGGGGTCAAGCGCCAGCGCCGGCTCCTGGAAAATCATCGAAACGGTCTGGCCGCGGAAGGCCGACAGCTCCTCGTCGTCGAGCGCAAGCACGTCGCGGCCGCAAACCCGAAGACTGCCGGATATCGCGGTCCGCTTCCTTGGCAACAGCCGCATCAAGGCACGCAAGGTGACGCTCTTGCCGGAACCGGACTCGCCCAACAGGCCGAGCACCTCTCCCTCGCCCACGGAGAACGAGAGATTGTTCACGGCATGCACCGTGCGCTCGCCCGAAAAGCGGATGTTGAGGTCAGAGACGTCGACGAGCGCGGTCATGGCAGCTGCGGCACCTTTTCATGGAAGTCGGTGGCGCGCTGGAAGGCCGCGCCGACCCGCAAGATCGTCGCCTCATCGAACGAACGGCCGACCAGTTGCAGTCCGACGGGAAGGCCGCTTTTGGTGAACCCCGACGGAATCGACAACGACGGCAGGCCGAGATAGTTGATCGGCCGGGTGAAACGCGTCAGTCGCTGGATCACGGCTTCGGCGTTAGGCGCGTTGCCGACGTCGCTTTCGGCAATGGTCGGCGCCGGGATCGGCGACACCGGCGCGATGACGGCGTCCACGTTCGCCGTGGCCGCCATATGAGCGGCCAGCGCCGGACCCCGCCAGCGCAACGCCTCGAGATAGGTGACGCCCGAGATCGCAAGCCCGTTCTGCAAGCGCATCAAGACCTGCGGGCCATAATCCTGCGGACGTTCGATCAGCCAGCGCTTGTGGAAGGCTGCGGCTTCGACCGCGAGCACCAGTTGCGAGGCGCTTGCGAGCTGACGCTGGTCGGG
>DATHPL010000402.1:0-5024 GCA_035483915.1 Bradyrhizobium sp. | reverse complement strand
CTGGTTTCCATCGAGGAATGGGACATCAATTCGCCGATGCCGCGTACGGTAAATACTCCACCAGCCGGCGGTGTCCCGACGCCCGACATTCCAAACTGGACCTGGCATGAATACGGCAACCGCGTCGGCTTCTGGCGGCTTGCCGACGCGCTCGACAAATTAGGCATCGAGGCCTCGATGGCCATCAACGGCGTTGCCGTCAAAACCTACGCGCCAATCGCGGAAGCTGCCCGCGAGCGCGGATGGGAGTTCATCGCGCACGGCTATACCCAGAAGAACCTGCAGAAGGTCGAGGATGAGCGCGCCGACATCCGCAAGACACGCGACGTCATCGCAGAGTTCACCGGTCAGGCGCCACGGGGCTGGGTCGGCCCTGGGCTCGCGGAGACGTGGAATACGCCCGACGTCCTGGCCGAAGAGGGATTTTCCTATGTCTGCGATTGGGTGCACGACGATCAGCCGACGTGGCTCAAGACGAAGGCTCGTCCGCTGCTCAGCATGCCCTTCACCCAGGAGATCAACGATATTCCGATCATCCTGACGCAGCATCACCCGGCGGCCGAATATAAAGCGCGCACGATCGCGCAGTTCGAGGAGCTCTACGCCGAGGGCGAAACCAATGCTCGTGTCATGGCGATGGTCGTTCATCCATTTATCATGGGCGTTCCGCACCGGATTGCGCTTTTGCGCGAGACGTTTGAGCACATGGCGTCAAAGAGCGGAACGGCGTTCATGACCGCAGGCGCCATCCATGACTGGTATCTGGCAGCGACCGGCGGCCCGCCGGCTGCGAACTAGCAAGACGACAAAACAATAAAACAACAGGGGGTGATGCAATGTCAGGGGCAAATGCCGATCGGGACGGCGGGAGAAACCTCACGGCCGGAATTTTGATGTTCGGGGTGCTGCTTGCGTCCTACGCGATGAACGCGATGGACCGTCAGGTATTTCCGCTAATCCTGCCCGAGGTCCGCAAGGAATACGGCTTCGATCTGGCGGCCGGCGGTTTGCTATCGACCATCTTCACCCTGGGCATGGCGGTTGCGGGCATCCCGACCGGCTGGCTGCTGGCGCGCTTCACGCGCCGCTTCGTGGTGTCGCTCGGCATTTTCATCTTCTCGGTCGGCACCGGCATTACCGTCATCGCTCATGGCTTTGCCGACATGTTGTTCTATCGCGCCGCGACCGGCATCGGAGAGGCGATGCAGATCACGGCGCTGATTGCGATCGCGTCGAATTACTTCACCAGCTACCGCTCCTCCGCGGTCGGCGCCTTGAGCTTCACCTACGGCATCGGCGCCATCGTCGGGCCGCTGCTGGCCGGCTATCTCCTGACGAACTACCAGACCTGGCGTGCACCGATGGTTGGCTACGCCCTGCTTGGCGGCGTCGCGATTATCGCAATCTATGCTTTTGTGCGTCCCTGGTTCAGCGAGTTGATTTCCGACACGGCAACCGAGGCGGACAAGAATGTCAGCGGGACGCTTTTCAACCGCAACGTCTTCGTGCTGATCGTGCTCGCGATCCTGTGGGGACTGACGCTTCAGTCATATTTTGGTCTCTACCCGACTTACCTGCGCGAAAGCCTCAAGTTCACTCCCGGTGACGCAGCCACGCTGATGAGCTGTTTCGGCATTGGCGGATTGACCTCGATCGGCGGCGGCTGGCTCGGCGACCGTTTTTCCGCCAAGGCGTTGCTCAGCGTCTCGTTCTTCATTGCGTCCATCATCGGCTACCTGCTGTTCCATGCCATCACCGGCTTTATGGCGTTGGCCGCCGCACAGATCGTGTGGGGCGCTGTGGGCGGCGGCACTTTGTTTGTCAATGTCGCGACCTATTTCACCAAGGCGGTACAGCTTCCGCTCGCGGGGCGCGCCGCGGGTCTGTTCGTAACGGCATTTTACGGTGCGGGAGCGGTCTCCGGTTATATTCTCGGCCTTCTGGTGAGTAACCTCGGTTGGCAAACGGCGGCCGAAATCCAGATCGTCGGACTGCCGTTTCTCTCCGCGCTGATCTGTTTCCTGTTCGATTCATCGACGATGTCGGTGCCGCGCGGCTCAGCTTCGTCGGGCGCCGCGCTGGCGGCGCGTCCGGTAACCGTGTCACATTGAGGACCTAAGGAATGTCTGATCTCAAGGAACTTGCCCGTCGTGTTCGCATGGCCGGTCGCGCGCTCGCGCGGCATGGCATGGTTCACGCCTATGGCCATTGCAGCGCACGGATCGATGCGGACACGTTCCTCGTGTCACCACCGCGTCCGCTCGGTATGGTCACTGCGGGCGAGGAATGCGCGGTAGCGTCAGTACACGGCCCACTGCCGGAAGGCGTTCTCGGCGAGGTGCGTATTCATCGCGACATCTATAGCCGCCGGCCCGATGTGCAGGGTGTGGTGCGCTCAACCCCGCCCAAAGCCATGACGCTTGGCGCGATGCGCCGGACGCCGAAGGCCCGCTACGGCTATGGGGCCTATTTCGCGCCGCAGCCGCCGTTGTGGGACGATCCCAAGCTGTTGCGATCGGACGAACTGACCGACCGGCTTGCCGCGACGCTGGGAAATGCCGGCGCGATCTTCATGCGCGGAAACGGCCTGGTGACCGCCGGATCGAGCATCGAGGAAGCGGTCGTCCTCACCTGGTATGCCGAGGACGCCGCCCGCGTCGAACTCGAGTTCCTGACCGCCGGAATGGATGATGTCGGCATCATGAGTGACGAGGACATCAAGAGCCGCGCCACCTGGGCCGGTCGCATCCGGGAGCGGATGTGGGACTATCTGACCGACGGCGATCCGGAGGGCGGTTAGGCTTCTCGCAGGCGCAGATCGCTTGCGGGAGCGCAGATAAGGCGCGCAGACCGTCGACCTTCCGGAGGAGTCCTTGGCCTGTCGCTAAGCCTTTCAAAATAGCCAGCACCTCTCAAAAATGTGTCGTGAAGTCAGGCTAACGTCATCGGCTGGATCGGCAAGGAAGGTGTGACGCTTGCCCCAGACCGACAAAACGACCCTGCGCTGGCGGCTAAGTCGTTGGTTTGACGACGATCCATCGCACACCAACAGGGCGGCTCGCCTCTTCAACGTGCTGCTGGCAGCACTCATCATCGTCAATGTGATTGCGGTGGTGCTTGAGACCGTCGAGCCGATCCGCAACCGTTATTCGACGGCGTTCTCGATCGCAGAACATGCCGCGACCGCGGTTTTTTCCGTGGAATATGTGCTTCGCGTGTGGACCATCGTCGATCTCCGCGGCGGGGAGTTCGCCCATCCGATATGGGGCAGGCTGCGCTACATGCGTAGTTTTTTCGCGCTGATCGATCTGGTGGCCGTGCTGCCGGCCTTGCTGGGTCTGTTGGGCGCGGATGACCTTCGCGTGCTCCGGTTGCTTCGCCTTCTGCGGATGATCAAGCTGACCCGTCATTCCCGGGTGTTCAATTTGCTCTGGTCGGTATTCCGGGAGGAGGCGCCCACGATCGGCGCGCTCATCTTCATCCTCACCCTCACACTGACTGTCAGCGCCGCCCTCGCCTTCATGGTGGAGGGGGACGAACAACCGGCGGTATTCTCCTCCATTCCGGCGGCGATGTGGTGGGCGATCGAGACGCTGACCACGGTGGGCTATGGCGATATGGTGCCGGTCACCGCTGTCGGCAAAATTCTCGGCGGAATTGTCTCGATCGTCGGCATCGGCACGCTGGCCCTATTCTCCGGCGTCCTCACCGTCGGCTTTCTGGATCAGCTTCGAATTATCCGCGGGCAGGCCTCGCATCCGGTTACTACGGCCGGCGCCCCTGCCAACGGCAAGGGCATCAACGGAGTGATCGAGACGCATGGCATGATTGCCGCGGCCGGCTCCGAGATGTGCCCGTGCTGCGGACGTCTGATGCCGCCCGCCAGCGCTGACGCGGCTTTGCGGGCAGCTGATACCGGCGGTCTGGCCGGTATGTCAGCGGGACAGCCGCTGTAAGGCGCGGCGGACATCGATTCCACCGCGCATGCGCTTTGTCAGTACTGCGGGTTGTACATTTGCGATTCGATGAAGGCCATCAGGTCGTTCGGTTTCGGCGCCGTCGCAAGCCCGCGTTTATAGGCGACCTCGGCGACGGCCTCGGCGATGTGGGCCGAGACTTCGCGGATGCGCGGCAATGACGGATAAAGGCTGCCCTGTTCGATATCTTCCGGGGTCACGAGATAGGCCAGGGTGTGCGCGGCGGCCATGAACATCTCGTCGGTCACGAGTTTTGATCCACTCGCGACCGCGCCGAGCCCGACGCCAGGGAAAATGTAGGAGTTGTTGCCCTGGCGCGGCACGAAGGTCTTGCCGTCGAGTTGCACCGGATCGTAGGGGCTGCCGCAGGCAAACAGCGCCCGGCCCTCCGTGTAACGATAGGCTTCTTCGGCCGAGCATTCCGCCTTCGAGGTCGGATTGGAGAGCGCAAACACGATCGGCCGGTTATTGATCTCGGCCATCGCCTTGAGCACCTCCGGCGTGAAGGCGCCGCCGACGGCTGCTACACCGATGATGGCGGTGGGCCGGAGCGTTCGGATGGCCGTCAGGAAATCGTCGAGTTGTGCGTGCTCGTGCGCGTAGCGCAGTTTGTGCTCGGTGAGGCCGGCGCGGCCCTTGACGACCAGGCCGCGTGAATCCACCAGCCAGTTGCGCTTGATGGCATCGGCTTCCGAAAGGCCTTCGGCCATCATTGCCGAGACGATGAGGTCCGCAATGCCGGTCGCGGCCTCGCCAGCGCCCAGGAACAGGATCTGCTGATCGGAAAGCTTGCCGCCACCGACACGCAGCGCGGAGAACAGCCCGGCCAGTGCGACCGCGGCCGTTCCCTGGATGTCGTCGTTGAAGACCGGAATATCATCACGGTACTTGTGGAGCAGGCGGAAGGCCGAGTGATTGGCGAAATCCTCGAACTGGATCAGCACGCCCGGGAAGGCTTCGCGCGCCGCAGTGACGAATTCATCGACGAAGTCATCATAGGCCTGTCCGCTCACGCGTTTCTGGCGCAAGCCGATATAATAACGGTCG
>DATHPL010000401.1:0-8502 GCA_035483915.1 Bradyrhizobium sp. | reverse complement strand
GCCGCCGATATGCTGTTCGCGACGCTGGATCCGACCTTGCGCGCACTCACTCTGCCGCATGGCGGCAAGGCGATGCTGTCGGACACCGTCGGATTCATCTCCAACCTGCCGACGCAACTGGTGGCCGCGTTTCGCGCCACGCTGGAAGAGGTGCTGGAAGCCGACGTCATTCTCCACGTCAGGGACATTTCGCACGAAGACAGCGAGGCGCAGGAGCAGGATGTCGAAGCGGTGCTGCGCCAGCTTGGCATCGACCCGGCCGGCGGGCAGGGCATTCTCGAGGTCTGGAACAAGATCGATCGCCTCGATCCGGAAGAGCGTGAAAACGTCCGGAATATCGCCGCGCGCCGTGCGCCGGACCGTCCGTGTTTTCTGGTTTCCGCCGAGACCGGGGAGGGGATCGATGGCCTCCTGGCGGCGATCGAGGATCGTCTTGCCGCCACGCGAACGACGCTGCATCTATCGATCGATGCCGCCGATGGCGCCGGCGTCAGCTGGCTGCATAGAAACTCCGAAGTGCTCGACAAGAACCTCCAGGACGGGCGCTACGAGATGACCGTTCGGGTCGACGAGACCAAGCGTGATCTCGTGATCAACCGCTTCGATGCGGTCCCTCAAGGGCTATAGTCGAGTTTCGTTTCCCTTCGCCTCATTCCACAGCGCGTCCATTTCCTCAAGCGAGGCAACTTCGGGCGTACGGCCCTTCGCGGCCAGCGCGTGTTCGATATAGGCAAAACGCCGTTCGAACTTGGCATTGGCGCCACGCAGCGCCATTTCGGGGTTTGCCCCCACGTGCCGCGCGAGATTGACCAGCGCGAACATGAGATCACCGGTTTCAGCTGCCAGTTCCTCGCTGTTGCCGTGATCGAGCGCGGCCTCGATCTCGTCGGCTTCCTCGCGAATTTTCCGCAAGACCGCACGCGGATCGTTCCAGTCAAAGCCTACGGTCGACGCTTTGCGTTGCAATTCCATCGCGCGCGTCAGCGCCGGCTGGCCGGCCTTGACGTTCGACAACAGCGAACTCGATGGCGCGGTCTCGGCGGGACGGCGCGTGGCGCGTTCGGCCTTTTCCTCGGCCTTGATGCGCTCCCACGCGCTCTTGACGCCGGCGGGTGCGATGTTGCCATTTTTGTCGGCAAAGACATGCGGATGCCGTCGGATCATTTTCCGGCAAATCGCCTCGACAACGTCGCCAAAACTGAACGCGTTCTGCTCTTCGGCCATGCGTGCGTGGTAGACGACCTGAAGCAGGAGGTCGCCGAGTTCATCCCGGAGGTCGTCAAGATCGCTACGCGCAATCGCGTCGGCGACTTCATAGGCCTCTTCGATCGTGTAGGGCGCGATCGTCTCGAAATTCTGCTCGAGGTCCCACGGACAACCGGTCACGGGCGTTCGGAGTTGCGCCATGATCTCGATCAGGCGGGAAATGTCGCGGGAAGGGGTCATGTTGCACCGGGAAGAGTCAATCACAATGTTGGAATCGAAGTAACGGCGACCGACCACAACACCGATCATCATAGCCTGCCAAGAACCTCGACACAAAAGTCTGTGAAAGCCTGGACTTTCGCCGGCGTATGCTTGCGTGAGGGATGGAAGGCGAACAGCGGAAACCGCTCCCCGTGCCAACGAGGAAACAGATCGATTAGCGCGCCACCCGCCAGCAATTCTTTGACACCCCAACCAATGACCTGGGCGATACCGGTACCGGCAACGCATTCCTCCAGCATGGATTTGGGATCGGCGAAGGTCAGCGGGCCGCTGGTAGGAACCTCAATGATCTCCTTGCCGCGGATGAACTGCCAATCGAACGGCCGCCCTGTATATGGATCGAGAAATTGCAGGCAGCGATGGCGGACGAGATCCGAGGGATGCTCCGGTTTGCCGTATCGCTTGAGATAGCGCGGTGATGCCAGGGTGAGGATCGGCGCCTCGATCAGCTTGCGCGAGACGAGTGTCGACAGGCGCGGTTGCCCGAAGCGGATGGCGAGGTCGATGCCTTCCGATACCAGATCGCCGACATGTTCGCTCGTCACGAACTCGATCGCGAGTTCGGGATAGCGTTCGCAGAAGGCGCCGAGTCGGCCGGCCAGGACCAGCGGCAGTAAGAAAGGGTCAATGTCGATCCTGAGGCGGCCGCGCACGGCCGAGACCGCGCCGCCGGCGACAGTCGCCGCGTCCTCGATGGCATTGAGGTGCGGCTTCACCTCCTCGTAGAAGCGCCGGCCCTCGTCGGTCAGGGTGACCGATCGCGTGGTGCGATCGAGCAACCGCACACCAAGCCGGGTTTCCAGCCGGCCGATCGCGCGGCTCACACCGGAATCGGTGAGCCCGATCAATTCCGCGGCTTTCACAAAGCTCCCGCCATCAACGACCGCGGCGAGGACGCTCACTCCGGACAATATCCGTCCATCGAAGGGCATGAGTCCATTCCTGACAGAAAGTCAGAAATCATCTGACATAAGCGCACTTAATTCAAGGCCTTATCCAAGCGATAGAGGGTGCCAATCGCAACGTACGGGAAAGGACTTGACCGATGAGCCAGCAGAACAACGGCCGTACCCTCTTCAAGGGCGGCACCATCGTCACGATGGACTCCAACGTTCCCAATCTCTCCACCGGCGACGTGCTGGTCGACGACAGCCGGATCGTCGCAGTGGGCGTCAACCTCCATGCCGATGGCGCTGAGGTGATCGACGCCGCCGGCAGCATCGTCATGCCGGGCCTCGTCGATGCCCACCATCATATGTGGCTCGGCGTGATGCGCCGGATGATGCCTGACGTCGACGATCTCTTTGCCTACATCGGCGTCGTGGCCGAGACGCTGGGCGCGCACTACCGCCCTCTCGACATGTATCTGAGCACGAAGCTCACGGCGGTCGCTTCGCTTGATGCCGGCATCACCACGATCATCGATGCCTGCCACTCGTCGCGCAGTCCGGCTCACACCGATGCGGCGCTCGATGCGCTCGACGATGCCGGCATCCGCGCCTGGCACATGGTCGGCGCGGCGATGGACAAGAAGGCCTCGGCGGCCCATTTGCCGGCGGACCTCCGGCGTCTCGCCGACAACTGGAACCATGGCAACGGCCTGGTTCGGGTCGGCCTGTTCGGCCAGCTCAATCTCGACTGGTGGAAGGTCGCGCGCGGCCTCGATATGCGTATCCTGACCGAGTTCATCGGTGACCTCGCCAAGCTTGGGCCGGAGTTCGCTGAGCCCGGCGTGCTGGGCCCGCACAATATCTTCAATCACTGCACCCGGGTGCCACAAGAGACGTGGAAGCTGCTTGCTGACGCAGGCGTCAACGTCACCGTCAACCCGCGCTCGGACGCGTTGTTCGGCTTCGACGATGAGAGCTTCGCCTACCAGCAGGCGATCGATCACGGCCTGACCCCGGCGCTCGGCATCGACCTCGACACGGCCTTCGGCAGTGACTTGTTCGGGGAAATGCACGCCCTGTTCGGGCAGCAACGCTCCGCGATGCGCTATCGCCGTTTCCGGGGCGAGCAGAACGTGCCTACGCCGATCTCGGTGGAAGCCGTGCTCAAGGCCGCGACCGTCAACGGCGCCCGCGCCGCCGGTCTCGAAAGCGAGATCGGGACGCTGACGCCCGGCAAGCAGGCCGACATCATCATGGTCCGCACCGATGGCGTCGCCGTGTTCCCGGTAACCAATGCCATCGGCACGATCGTCCAGGCGGTCGAGCGCTCCGATGTGGATACGGTGATGGTCGCCGGCGAGATCCGCAAGCGTGCCGGCAAGTTGGTTGGCGTCGATGTCGCCAAGCTCACGACGGATGTGACCGCTTCGCGCGACTATCTGCTCGAGGCGAGCGGCTATCGCCCGGAGCTGTTCGGCGCATCCGCAGCCGCGAAGGCTACGGCCTGACTAGAAGTCGCCGTCCGAAGAATGGCGGCGACATATCCCCTCAATCGAATTTCATGGAGACTATCGTGTCAGCACTTGTTGCAAAGGATGTGAATTGGTCAGAGGCCGCGCCGATTCATCTTTCTCGTCCGGCGCCGGGCATCATTGCGTCGCTTTTTAGCGGCTATCTCGCCGTGGGCCTGCCGCTGCCGGTGATACCGCTGTTCGTCCACGACAAACTGGGCTTCGGCAATCTGATCGTCGGGCTGGTGATCGGCATCCAGTTCCTTGCGACTGTCCTGACGCGCGGCTATGCGGGCAGGCTCACCGACCACCATGGCGGCAAGCGTTCGGCGCTCCAAGGTGCGGCGGTCTGCGCGCTGGGCGGGCTGCTCTATCTCGTCGCGGCAATGCCGGGGTTGTCCCCGGCGATCAGCCTCGCCATCATTGTCGTCGGCCGTCTGGCCGCCGGCTTCGGCGAGAGCCAGTTCGTCACCGGCTGCGTCTCCTGGTCGATCGCCTCGGTTGGTCCGCAGCGCGCCGGCATGTCGATGTCCTGGACGGGCATCGCGATGTTCGCGGCGCTCGCCATCGGCGCGCCGATCGGTATGGCGCTCTATCAGGCTTACGGGCTCGAGGCCGCCATGGTCGCCTGCATCGTCGCACCGCTCATTGCCGCGGTCATCGCGTTCCGCGAAGTGTCTTACGCGAGCCCGGCGGGTCGGCGTCTGCCCTTCTTCAGCGTCATCGGCCAGATATGGCGGGAAGGTCTCGGTCTGATGCTGCAGGGCGTCGGACTGTCGGGTCTGACCGCATTCGCCTCGCTCTATTTCGTGACGCGGAACTGGGGTCATGCAGGCCTCGTGATGACGGCCTTCGGCATCGGCTTCATCGTCGTTCGCGTGGTCCTCGGGTCTCTGCCGGACAGGATGAGCGGCTATCGCGTCGCGTTGTGGTCGCTGATCGTCGAGGCGGTCGGGCAGGCGATGCTGTGGGGCGCTCCCTATGAGATCGTCGCGCTTGCCGGTGCGCTGGTCACAGGCCTCGGCTGCGCGCTGGTCTTCCCGGCACTCGGGGTGGAGGCCCTGAAACGGGTGCTGCCGGCCAATCGTGGCAGCGCGCTGGGGGCGTTCGTTGCGTTCCTCGACATCGCTTACGGATTGTCCGGCCCTGCGGCAGGCGCGATCGCGGGGCAGTTCGGCTACGCAGCCGTTTATCTGTTCGGCGTCGTCTGCGCGCTCCTGGGTGCCGCGCTCATGGTCACCGCCCGCAGCCAAGAGCCCTGAAGATCAACCTCGGCCGGCCGATACCGATCGGCTGGCCAGCCCCACGGAGAAACACCATGTCACGCATCTTTATTTCCGGCTCGTCAACCGGCCTCGGCCTCACCGCAGGCGAACTGCTCATCAATCAAGGTCATCAGGTCGTCCTCCACGCCCGTAACGCTGCGCGGGCCGATGACGCCAAGCGCGCACTGCCTACCGCACAAGCGATCGTAACAGGTGACCTGGAGACGATCGCCGGCGCCAGGGACGTCGCAGCACAGGTCAACGCGCTCGGTCGCTTCGACGCGGTCATTCACAATGCGGCCGTCGGCTATCGGGAAGGCCACCACATCACGGTCGACGGTCTGCCGCACGTCTTTGCGATCAATACGCTTGCCGCCTATATCCTCACGGCGCTGATCGAAAGGCCAAAGCGTTTGGTCTATCTCAGCTCGGGCATGCACTACCACGCGGACGCCCGTCTGGACGATATCCTCTGGCAAAAGCGGCGCTGGAACGGATCGACGGCCTATGCCGAGAGTAAATTGCATGATGCCATGCTGGCCTTCGCCATCGCCCGCCTGTGGCCCGATGTGCTGTCGAATGCGCTAGAACCCGGCTGGGTACCGACCAGGATGGGCGGCCCAGGCGCGCCCGATGATATCGATCAAGCGCATCTCACCCAGGCGTGGCTTGCAGCGAGCGACGATCCCGACGTTCAGACGACGGCCGGCTATTTCTATCACCTCAAGCCTCGCGAGCCGAATCCGCAGAGCCGAGATGTTGCTCTCCAGGATAGGTTGTTCGATATCTGCGAGGAGATTTCCGGTGTCGAGGTGCCGTAGCTTGCAATGTTTCTTTCACGATACTGTTTTGGGCGTGATTCAACTGTCGAAACCAGCCTCGAGCCAAATTTCGCCCCGAGACAGCACTAGCTATCCTCGGTGATGCACTCGCCGTTGCTTGATGTGATGATGGGGCTTGACCTCGTCGGGTTTTTCCGATGCTCCCTGGTTCTTTTGTGCGGCGCTCATCGGCCCCATTGCCAGCTTGAAACTGTCGCTTGGCGTGGCGTCAGATGCGGAGGCAAATGTTGGAGCGATGAGGGTAAGGGCGCCAACCGCGATCAGGCGCGAAGCACAGCGAAACAGCATGTTCATGAGGAATCCCTCGAAGAGAGGATCACGTCAGCTCATGCTAGTGTTTTGCAGATACAACTTAAAGACGCTGGCAGCGTTAAATTAAAATAGCGCACCTGGCACTCACGCTCACGCGTGGGGCCGAAAATCCTCCGGCCTCAATTCGATCGGCGAACCATGCGGCGTGCGGTCGGCGGCGTGGTCCCAGGCATCGCGATAATGGTGTTGGGTTTCAAGCGTTGCGACGCCCTTTGCAGCAACGAGTTTTTCTAGGGTCGCAAGCCAGTGCCGGTAATAGGTCGTGCCCGTATCGGGATCGCCGTTGGCTTGGGCGATCTTGATTTCATCGGCGAGAGCGGCCGCCCATTCCTGCCAGGTGAACACGCCGCGGTCGTAAAGCGACAGCGCCAGCGCGAAGGCCTGGGCTTCCCAAGGCTCGCGAAACACGGGACCATCGTCATCCCGTGGCACATTCCCAAGAACGTTGATGACTTGCGCTACGGCCGCGTTGCTCATGCTCGTGCCCACTTTCCGAAGTTCGTCTTAGGTTAGCTCCAGATAAGGCTCGAACGCATCGATCGAGATCTTGACGGTGGGATCGGCTTCGGGACCCCATAATTCGGTCCCGTCAAACACGACGTTGTAGAGCCATTGCGGATTCTCGCCCAATTCCATCGCCGCTGAGTCCGGGAAAACCTGACAGCCCAGGATACGTTCGACCACACCGAGATGGCCGCGTGTGTAACGGGGAAGGCGCGTATGTGTCGCTGGATGAATGTTCTTTGCCCGTACGCGATCGCCCGGTTTGAATTTGGCAGGCGCAGGTGCTGGGCGTTCAAAGTGGCCGCGCACGAGGCTCTGCTCGACGTCTTCAAGCCGGAACTTGCCTTTCTTCACTGGCTTGGCTTTGCCTTGTGCGTGGGCCGCCGCTATTTCCGGCTTCGTCACAAAGCCCTTGTCGATCAGGAGATCTTCGAGCCCCAGCAGCCATTTCCGATAGTACGAGCTCGCCAGATAAATATGCGGCGGCAGGGTTTCGCGATAGAAGCGCGAGGTATCGATGTTGAAGGCGCCGGCCGAGCCCATCGCGCGGACCATGGCGAGCACGCGGCCTTCCCATTTCTCGTGAAAGGCCGGTTCGTTCGGCTCAGGCTCGACCTTGCCGAAGCCATCCATGCCGCCCATGTCGTGCACGCCGTTCATGAGGGGCCGCCCGGTGTTTTCGGAAATCCGGTGCCGATCATCGAATCCCGCGTGACGAGTTCGGCAAGTTGCTCCTCGCTCCAGCCGTCCGTGCCCTTGGGGCGCATCGGCAGCACCAGAAAGCGGGTTTCGGCGGTTGAGTCCCAAACCCTGATCTCCGTTTCCTTCGGCAAACTCATGTCGAAATCGGCGAGCACGCCGCGCGGGTCCTTGACCGCCCGCGACCGGTAGGGCGCGGCCTTGTACCAGACCGGAGGCAGCCCGAGCATGTCCCAGGGATAACAGGAGCACAGCGTGCAGACGACCATGTTGTGCCGCTGTGGCGTATTCTCGACCGCCACCAGATGATCGCCGACCCGGCCCGTGTGACCGAGCGTCCGAACCGCCTTCGATGCATCCTCCAGCAGCGCTTTCTTGAATTCGGGATCGGACCAGGCCTTGGCGACCACTCGCGCGCCGTTGTGGGGGCCGATCTTGGTCTCGTAGGCCTGGATGATGGCATCAAGCGCGGCGGGATCGATATATCCCTTTTCGGTCAGGATGGTCTCCAGCGCGCGGACGCGCAGTTCTGTTTCGGACAGTTCCGAATGGTCGTCGTGATGGTGATGATCGTGTTCGGTCATGAAGGCCACGGTAGGATTTGATTGGCGATCAAGCGCCTTGATCGTGTTTTTCCATTGTCGGCTTTGGGCTTCCGCCGGTCAAGATTGTGATGGGTCAGCGGATTTGAACTTGCCAAATGGACAGTGTACTGTCTAACTGCTCGACATAGGCGGAACCAAAGGGTTAGGCGTGCTGCGATGCAGGGAAAAGTAGCTCTCGAAGAGCATTTTGCGATTGCCGAAACCCTTCAGGACAGCGCCGGCTTTGCTCCCGAGGCTGATTGGCCGGAATTGAAGGGCCGTCTGTTGGACATCCAGGACCGCCGTTTGCGGGAAATGGATGCGAACGGCATCGAGATGATGCTGCTTTCGCTCAACGCACCCGCGGTGCAGGCAATAGCGAATCTCGAGAAGGCCGACGAGATCGC
>DATHPL010000400.1:0-3466 GCA_035483915.1 Bradyrhizobium sp. | reverse complement strand
TGCTCCTTGGTGAGCTTGTCGTGATTGACGCCATAGACGATCGTGGCATCGGCGTTCTCGGCCGGTGCCGACACCAGCACGCGCTTGGCGCCGGCGGTGAGGTGAAGCGCGGCCTTTTCCTTGGCGGTGAAGATGCCGGTGCATTCGAGCGCGATATCGACGCCGAGCGCCTTCCAGGGCAGCTTCGCCGGATCGCGTTCGGCGGAAACCTTGATCTTGCCGTTGCCGAGGCTGATCGAGTCGCCGTCGACCGTCACCGTACCGGGAAAGCGGCCGTGCACGCTGTCGAAGCGCAACAGATGCGCGTTGGTCTCGACCGGGCCGAGATCGTTGATGCCGACCACCTCGATGTCCTTGCGGCCGGACTCGGCGATGGCGCGAAGCACGTTGCGGCCGATGCGGCCAAACCCGTTGATAGCGACCCGGACTGCCATGCGTGTTTCTCCTCTAAAGCTGGTGCCATCCCCAAAAGGACGCGGATAACGCACCCCTTTCGGAGATTTTGACGGCGACTCACCCGGTTCGGCCGGGCGAAAACGGAACAGATGGTTCCTAGCTAGTCCTTTTTTCCAACAATCTCAACGCCTGCCGGCCGTTACGAGACGCGTTTCAGAACTGCGTTAACGGTGGCCTCGGCGGTAATGCCGAAGTGCTTGTAAAGGTCCTTGGCCGGACCACTTTCACCGAAACCATGCATGCCGATAAAAACGCCATCGTGGCCGATCACGGCGTCCCAGCCCCAGCGGACGGCGGCCTCGATCGCGACTTTCACAGGTGCGTTGCCGATCACGGCCTTTTGCTTGTCGTCCGGCTGCGACAGCAGCAATTCGAGAGAGGGGACCGAGACCACCCGCGTTGCGATGCCGCGCCCGGCAAGATCCTTTTGAGCGGCGACCGCGATCTCGACCTCGGAGCCCGAGGCAAACAGCGACACTTTGGCCTCGCCAGAGGCTGCGACCAGCTCATAGGCGCCGTGGCTGCAGGGATTATCTGACGGTGCCGAGGTGCGCAGCTGCGGCAGGTTCTGGCGGGTCAGCGCGAGAACGGTCGGGCCATTGGTGCGGTTGAGCGCCAGTTCCCAGCACTCGGCAACCTCGACCGCATCGCAGGGTCGGAAAACCCGCATGTTGGGAATGGCGCGGAGCGCCGAAAGGTGTTCGACCGGCTGATGCGTCGGGCCGTCTTCGCCGAGCCCGATCGAATCGTGGGTCATCACATAGACCACGCCCGTTCCCATCAGCGCGGCGAGCCGCATCGCCGGCCGCGCATAATCGGTGAACACGAGGAACGTCGCGCCGTTCGGCGCAAAGCCGCCATGCAGGAAGATGCCGTTCAGGGCCGCGCACATGCCGTGCTCGCGGATGCCGTAATGGATGAAACGACCCTTCGGCACCTTGGCAGAGAAACCCACCGCCGATTTGGCCTTGTTGTTGTTGGAGCCGGTGAGATCGGCGGACCCCGCCAGAAACTCCATCGGCATCGCCTCCGCGATCACATCGATCACAGCTTCCGAGGATTTTCGCGTCGCGATGTTGAGGGGGCTTTCCAGCAGCTTCTTCTTGAAATCGCGTATCGCCTTGGCGAGCGATGCCGGCCGCTCGTGGCGCAGCCGCCGTTCGAATTCGGCACGCTTGCGCGGCCCCAGTTCGGCAAAGCGCGCTTCCCATTCCAGCCGTGCGGGGGCGCCGCGGCTGCCCGCCTCGCGCCAGGCCTTCAGTACGTCGTCCGGCACCGAGAACGGCTCCAGCGAAATGCCGAGCTTTTCCTTGGCGCCTTTCAGCTCTTCGGCGCCGAGCGCCTCGCCATGGGCTTTCGCGGTGCCGGCTTTAGTGGGCGCGCCGTAACCGATCGTGGTCTTGCAGGCGATCAGCGAGGGCTTGTTGGATTTTTGCGCGCGGGTGATCGCGGCCGCAATCGCCGCCTGATCCTGGCCGTCGATCAGTTCAGCGGCCCAGCCGGCCGACTTGAAGCGCTTGATCTGATCGACCGAGTCGGAAATCGAGGTCGGTCCGTCGATCGAAATGCCGTTGTCGTCGTAGAGCACGATCATCTTGTTGAGCCGCCAAACTCCGGCGAGCGCGATCGCTTCCTGCGAGATGCCTTCCATCAGGTCGCCGTCGGAGACCAGCACGTAGGTATGGTGGTCGACGATCTTCTTGCCGAATTCCGCCGCCAGCATCTTCTCCGCCAGCGCCATGCCGACGGCGGTCGCAATGCCCTGGCCGAGCGGGCCGGTGGTGGTCTCGATGCCTTTGGTGCGGAAGTTTTCCGGATGGCCGGGGGTGATCGAATCCACCTGACGAAAACGCTTGATCTGATCGAGCGTCATCTCCTTGTCGCCGGTGAGATAGAGCAGCGCGTAGAGCAGCATCGAGCCGTGACCGGCCGACAGCACGAAGCGATCGCGGTCCGGCCATGCGAGGTTGGCCGCATCGAACTTCAAAAACTGCGTGAACAAAACAGTCGCCATGTCGGCGGCGCCCATCGGTAAGCCCGGATGGCCGGACTTTGCCTTCTCGACCGCATCCATCGCGAGTCCACGGATCGCGTTGGCCATGCGGACGTGATCGACCTGCGTCATGATGAAATTCCGTCAGATAATGAGATGCTTGGGCGAGCCTGCGAGGCCAACGCCTCGGGTGGAACCTGAAGTCGGGGCTGGATAGCACCTCACCTGCCAAAGTCAAAGGAAGTGAGGTATTTCAACATGCTTTGTGGTGCATAGTTCCGTTGCGGCGTTGCGCTGGCCTTATTCGTTACGTAAGTTTCTGCTTCCAAGCGCATTAGCTTTTGCTCCCAAGCGCTTGATTTTGCGAAAAGCGTTCGCCTGTCATGAGCGATGCCATGGACGATCAAACGGTCAACGGTTCGGGCGAACCCGAACAGGCTTTTGCCGAACTCGATACCGCCACGCGCCGGCTGATGGCCGCGCTCGATGCGCTGGAGCGCGCCGTCGAGCGCCGCCGCGAGGCCGACCGGGACGAGGACGAACTGGCCGCGCGGATCCAGGCGCTGGGGGCCGATCGCGCCCGGCTGGCGGACGAACTTGACGGATCGCTGGTGAGGTCGAAACGGCTCGAGCGTTCCAACCGTGAGATCGCCGAACGGCTCGATGCGGCGATCGGCACCATCCGCGAGGTGCTGGAAGCCGGAGAGATGCCATGAGCCACATCAACGTCACCATCAACGGCCGGCAATACCGCATGGCGTGCGAGGAAGGGCAGGAGGTGCGGCTGCTCAGGCTCGCCGAGACCCTGGAGTCGCGGATCGAAAGCCTGCGCGGCAAATTCGGCGAGATTGGCGATGCGCGGCTGACCGTGATGGCGGCGCTCACGGTGTGCGACGAACTGCAGGATGCCGGCAACCGCATCCGCGCGCTCGAGGAAGAGCTGGTGGCGCTGCGCGACGTGCGCGCGGTGGCGGCCGACCGCGCCAAGTCCACGCAAGTTGCGGTGGCCAACGCGCT
>DATHPL010000399.1:0-5490 GCA_035483915.1 Bradyrhizobium sp. | reverse complement strand
GCCCATCCGGGCCTGCTGCTGTTTTACCGGATGGGCGACTTCTACGAGCTGTTCTTCGAGGACGCCGAAATCGCCTCCCGCGCGCTCGGCATCATGCTGACCAAGCGCGGCAAGCATCAGGGCGCGGATATCCCGATGTGCGGTGTGCCGGTGGAGCGCTCCGACGATTATCTGCATCGGTTGATCGCGCAGGGCCATCGGGTGGCTGTTTGCGAGCAGATGGAGGATCCGGCCGCCGCGCGCGCCCGTGGCAATAAAAGCGTCGTGCGCCGCGACGTCGTGCGGCTGGTGACGCCGGGCACGCTGACCGAAGATACGCTGCTTGATGCCCGCGCCAACAACTACCTGCTGGCGATCGCGCGGCTGCGTGGCGCGGCCGGTGCGGAACGCTTGGGGCTTGCCTGGATCGATATTTCGACGTCGGAGTTCATCGTCACGGAATGCGCGGTGGGTGAACTCCCCGCGACGCTGTCGCGCATCAATCCCAATGAGATCATCGTCACCGATGCCTTGTACGGTGACACCGACATCGGGCCGACGTTGCGCGAATGGCCGGCGGTGACGCCGTTGACCCGCGACGTCTTCGACAGTTCCACCGCCGAGCGGCGGCTCTGCGATTATTTCGCGGTCGCCACCATGGACGGGCTCTCCGCGATGTCGCGGCTGGAGGCAACAGCTGCGGCCGCCGCCGTCACCTATATCGATCGTACGCAAGTTGGAAAACGTCCGCCGCTGTCGCCGCCCTCGCGCGAAGCCGTCGGCACCACCATGGCGATCGACCCCGCGACCCGCGCCAATCTCGAACTGACACGCACGCTGGGCGGCGAACGCCGTGGCTCGCTGCTCGACGCGATCGACTGCACCGTCACTTCCGCAGGCTCAAGGCTTCTCGCGCAACGGATCGCCGCACCGCTGACAGATAGCGCTGCAATCGCGCGGCGGCTCGATGCGGTTGCGGCCTTTGTGGCGGATAGCGGCCTTCGCGACGATCTCCGCAGCACGCTGCACGCGGCGCCCGATTTGTCGCGCGCGCTCGCGCGGCTCTCAGTCGGGCGCGGTGGCCCGCGCGACCTTGCCGGTCTGCGCGACGCGATTCTGGCCGCGGATCAGGCGCTCGCGCATCTGGCGCGGATGGAGCAGCCTTCGCAGGAGATTGCAGCAGCGATGACGGCGCTGCGCCGTCCGTCGCGGGAACTGGCGCGGGAGTTCGAACGCGCGCTTGCCGAACAATTGCCGTTGCTCAAGCGCGACGGCGGCTTCGTGCGCCCAGGCTATGAGCCCGCGCTCGATGAATCTCGCAATTTGCGCGATGCCTCGCGGCTTGTCGTTGCCGCGATGCAGGCGCGCTATGCCGACGACACTGGCGTCAAGGGCCTGAAGATCCGCCACAACAACGTGCTCGGCTATTTCGTCGAGGTCACGGCCCAACATGGCGACAAACTGATGTCGCCGCCGCTCAACGCAACCTTCATTCATCGTCAGACGCTGGCCGGACAAGTCCGCTTCACCACGTCTGAACTCGGCGAGATCGAAGCCAAGATCGCCAATGCCGGAGACCGCGCGTTGGGGCTGGAACTGGAAATTTTCGACAAGCTCTGCGCGCTCGCCGTTGAGGCGAGCGAGGATTTGCGTGCCGCCGCCTACGCCTTCGCCAGTCTCGATGTCGCGACCGCTTTGGCGAAGCGCGCGGTGGACGACAATTACGTGCGCCCCGAAGTCGATGGCTCGCTTTGCTTTGCGATCGAAGGCGGCCGTCATCCGGTGGTGGAACAGGCCTTGAAGCGGGACGGCCAGCCCTTCATTGCCAATGCCAGCGATCTTTCGCCGGCTCCGCAACAAACGTCAGGCCAGATCTGGCTGATTACCGGTCCCAACATGGCCGGTAAATCGACCTTTCTGCGCCAGAACGCCTTGATCGCGTTGTTGGCGCAGGCCGGCAGCTTCGTGCCGGCGTCGCGGGCGCGGATTGGTGTCATCGATCGGCTGTTCTCGCGGGTCGGCGCGGCGGATGATCTGGCGCGCGGCCGATCCACCTTCATGGTGGAAATGGTAGAGACCGCCGTCATCCTCAATCAGGCCAGCGAACGCTCGCTGGTGATCCTCGACGAAATCGGACGAGGCACGGCGACCTTCGACGGACTATCGATCGCGTGGGCGGCGATCGAACACCTGCACGAGGCCAACCGTTGCCGTGCACTGTTCGCCACGCATTATCATGAACTCACCGCGCTCTCGGCGAAGCTGCCACGGCTGTTCAATGCGACCGTCCGCGTCAAGGAATGGCAGGGCAATGTCGTGTTCCTGCATGAAGTGCTGCCGGGTTCGGCGGATCGTTCCTACGGCATCCAAGTTGCGAAACTCGCAGGCTTGCCGCCATCGGTGATCGCGCGCGCCAAGTCAGTCCTCGCCAAACTCGAGGCTCAGGATCGCGGCCAGACCGCACGCGCGCTCGCCGATGATCTGCCGCTGTTCGCTGTGCCCTCGCGCGCCGCTGCCGAGCCCGCGCCACCGAGCGAAGCCGAGAAGATGATCGAAGCGGTGAGGGCGCTGCATCCCGACGAGATGTCGCCGCGCGAGGCGCTGGAAGCGCTCTACGCGCTGACGGCGAAATTGCCGAAGGAATAGTTCCTCATGGTGAGGAGCGCATCTTGGCGCATCTCGAACCATGAGGCCGGGGTTCTTGGTCTCATCCTTCGAAACGCCGCTTCGCGGCTCCTCAGGATGAGGAACTAGCGACTACCTTCCTCCGCCCCAGCCACCACAGGCCGAGATTCCAGACCACGCCGGTGGCCAGTGCCAGGCTGAGCGCGGCGGCCGATCCCAATGGCACCGCGGTCACGTGCAGCACCGCAATCGAGAGACCAAACCCCACCATTCCCCACCCGCCATTGGCAATCAACGCGGCGGTTGCCGGCCCGCCGATGCGTGGATGCAGGATCAACGTCATGCTGGTCAGTACCATCGGAAACAGCGCAATCGTGCCGCTGACGAACGGGCCGACCCAGTGCGACAGCGTGACGACCATCGCAACCAATGTCGCCACCATCGTCGCGCGCAACGGGATATCGTACCAGCGGCGCGTGATCAGCGGCATCTTCACATGCTGGAAGGGTTTGAACAGCGGGATACAGATCGCAAAGGCGATGGCGTTCACGATCAGGCCACCGGTGAGCGACCACGGCACCAACCGTTCGAGTGCGGCCAATGCGATCCACACCGCGATCGCGCCGCCGACGCTGATCACGGCACTTCGACGCTGCGCGAGTACCACGTAGGTGAGACAGAAGAACATCGTGACGGCGTTGATCGGAAAACTCGCCAGCGC
This sequence comes from Bradyrhizobium sp., assembly GCA_035483915.1. Lineage (GTDB taxonomy): Bacteria > Pseudomonadota > Alphaproteobacteria > Rhizobiales > Xanthobacteraceae > Bradyrhizobium. The sequence continues at coordinate 2,165 of DATHPL010000399.1, read as the reverse complement.
GCCTTCGGCAATGAACGCCGCGTCGTGATCGAGCGCCAAAAATACGTAGGAGGGGCCGGCTGAAATCGGCAGCGTCGCGATCAGCGCGCCGATCACCGCGCCGGCGCGTTCGGTGATGAACGACGCCGTGACCACGAAGGCGGCGGCGACCGCCATTCGCAGTGCCAGCAAGAGAATGAAGTGAGGATCGGGGGACATCTATTTGTCGTCCTGGCCAAGCGAGCGTTTGCGAGCACGAGCCGGGACCCATAACCACAGGTGGATGTTTGTCGGGCGATCGGGGTTCAGAGTCTTCGTACGAATTCAAGCCGGTGGGTATGGGTCCCCGCTTTCGCGGGGACGACGCCCGTTACTTGGTTACACCCGTTTCATCGTCACCGAAACTTTCGGTCCGTTCTTGATCGTCTGGTAGACCACGCAATAGCGCTCGGTGAGTTTGAGCAGGAGATCGAGCTTGTCCTGCGGCGCATCGGTATCGACGTCGAAGCGCAGGCGGATTTCGGCAAAGCCGACCGGCGCTTCCTTGTCGACGCCGAGCGTGCCGCGAAAATCGAGATCTCCCTCGGCGCTGACATGGCCAGCCTTCAACGGCACCTCGATCGCAGTCGCCACCGATTTCAAGGTGACACCGGCGCAGGCGACCAGCGCTTCCAGCAGCATGTCGCCGGAACAGAGTTCAAGCCCGGAGCCGCCGGTTGCCGGATGCAGGCCCGCAACCGCCAGCGCGCGCCCGGTCTCGACCTTGCAGGCGATGCCCTCCTGATCGATCGAGCCTTTTGCTTTCAAGGTAATGAACGCGGCTTTCGGATCGGTCTTGTATTTTTCCTTGATTGGGGCCTGCGTGGCGCGGAGTTCGGCGGCGTCCATTTTCTTCTCTCCCGGATGTTTTCGCAGTCGATCTAATGCTTCGGCGGGCGGATGTCACCACCACAGGGCCTCGCCGCCGCTCGATTTCGCTTCCCTCTCGCGCAAGGCCCGATCGAGCGAGCGATCGAGCGCCGTCAGGACCCGGCGCTTGAAATTGTCGAATAACGGCGAGTTGCGATCCCTCGGCCGGGCGAGGTTAATTCGGATTTCTTCGAACAGCCGGCCCGGCCGTGGCCGCATCACGAAAACCCGGTCGGCGAGCACGACAGCTTCGTCAACGTCGTGGGTGACCAGCACGAGCGTGGGCCGGGTCTCCGCCCACAGGTCGAGCAGATGATCCTGCAAGTCGCGGCGGGTGAAAGCGTCCAGTGCTGAAAACGGTTCATCGAGCAGTAGCACTTCGGGCTGGGGCACCAGGGCCCGCGCAATCGCGACCCGTTGCGCCTGTCCGCCGGAGAGTTCGCGCGGCCATGCCTTGGCTTTGTCGGCAAGGCCGACTTTTGTGAGCGCGTGCCCAATCCGCGCGCGCCTGACGTCGGCAGGTACATCGCCAAGGCCGAAGCCGATATTGTCGGCCACGCTGAGCCACGGCAGGAGCCGCGGTTCCTGAAAGATGATGCCGATTTTCGCATGCGGCGCCGTGATGGTGACGCCGTCGAGCGTCACGCTGCCGGATGTCGCGGGATCGAGGCCGGAGACCGCACGCAGCAATGTCGACTTTCCGCAGCCGGAGCCGCCGATGATGGCGACGATCTCGCCGACATTGATGGTTGCCGAAAACCGTTCCAGCGCATGGACCCCGTTGGGATAGGTTTTGTCGACGGCATCGAGCATCAGCATCAAACGCTCCCGCCTGATTTGCTGAAGGCATCCTGCCAGCGTAACAAGGGCACGGAGGCGGCTTCGATCAGCCAATCGGTCGTCTTGCCGAGAATGGCGAAGATCACGATCGCGGCCAGGATTTGCGCCGGCTTGCCGAGCTGCTGGCCGTCCAGCAGAAGATAGCCGAGCCCCTCGGAGGCGCCGATCAGTTCGGCGGCGACGACGAACATCCACCCCAAGCCGAGCCCCACGCGCAGCGCCACCACATAGGCCGGCAACACGGCCGGCAACAGGATGCGGCGGATCATGGCCGGTCCCGAAAGGCGGAAGGCACGGCCGACCTCGACGATTTTTCGATCAACGGAAAGGATCGCGCCCATCACGCCGAGATACACTGGGAAGAACACGCCGATCGCAATCAGCGCGATTTTTGACGTCTCGAAAATCCCCAGCCACAGGATGAACAGCGGCACCCA
>DATHPL010000398.1:0-3929 GCA_035483915.1 Bradyrhizobium sp. | reverse complement strand
CGGCCCGGAGAGCTCATCGGAAAATTCCAGGGCGAGAACGCGGCAACCGGGCCGATCGGCTGGCGCAACACGGTGTGGCGCATACCGTCTTCGCTGGGGATCACACGGCCATAAAGCCGCAAGCCTTCGGTCGCATCCCATTCGATGATGTCGCAGCCGCGCAGAATTTCGAGCCGGGCTTGCTCGATCGGCTTGCCCTGCTCGAGCGTCATTGCCACCGCCATATCGTTCACGCGTTCGCGAATGAGACTGGCGGCTTTCAGGATGATATGCGCCCGCTTGGCCGGCGAGGTTTTCCGCCAAACCTTAAATCCACGTTCGGCGGCGCCTATGGCATCATTCAGATCGCCTATCGTGGCGGTCGGAACCGTTCCCAGCACCGCCTCATCGGCCGGATTAACCACAGGCTGCCCATCTGCGCGTTTCCAGTGGCCGTCTATATAAAGTTCAAGGCTCGGATAGGCGGTCATGGGCATTCCCTCGCGGATGCGGCAATGGCATCGTTATATTTGTTTGGATATAAAGCGCATGTGCGGCACGACAGTCAATTTTGTAGGCAGACGGGCTGATATCGGTTTGTTGCATGGCGTAACGAACCTTCGTATCGCAACGAAGGATCAGGAAATGGCCGGCGTGAGATTCGGAAAACCGACCTCCCTCACCCGTCTGGCATGAAGCAACAGTTAAGGTGAGCTGCCCATGATTCTCTTTCTCCTCGCCTATCTCGGCGGCGTCCTGACCATCGTGAGTCCGTGCATCCTGCCCGTGATCCCCTTTGTACTGGCGCGAGCGGATCGGCCTTTCCTGAGGAATGGCCTGCCCATGCTGATCGGCATGACGCTGGCCTTCGCGGTGGTTGCGAGTTTCGCATCGGTCGCCGGCGGCTGGGTGGTCTCTGCCAACCAGTATGGCCGCCTGGCGGCGCTGGTCCTGCTTGCCGTCTTTGGGTTGACGCTGTTGTTTCCCGCGGTGGCCGATCGTCTGATGCAGCCGCTGGTATCCGTAGGCGCGCGGCTGTCACAATCCGCGGAGGGAAATGAAACGCTGCTGGCGCCGCTGGTGCTGGGCATCGCTACCGGCTTTCTCTGGGCGCCATGTGCCGGTCCGGTTCTCGGCCTCATCCTCACCGGCGCGGCGCTGCAGGGCGCGAATTTTGGCACCGCGCTGCTGCTGCTCACTTATGCGGCCGGAGCGGCGACGTCGTTAGCGCTGGCGTTGCTGGTCGGCGGTCGCGTTTTCGCTGCGATGAAGAAGTCGATCGGCGCCGGCGAGTGGGTCCGCCGCGGGCTGGGGGCGGCAGTACTGGTTGCGGTCGTTGCAATCGCGCTCGGGGCTGATACCGGCTTCCTCACTAATATCTCGATTGGTGGCACGACGACGCTCGAGCAGAGCCTCCTCGACAAGCTCCGCCCCAACCAAAAGACGGCATCCGGACCGTCGATGACCAAGCAAGCCGACGCCGAGTTGCCGGTCGAAGACCTGATGCCGTCGCTGGCCGGCGCGCAGGAGTGGCTGAACTCGCCGCCGCTCAGCCTCGAAGCACTGAAGGGCAAGGTCGTGCTGGTCGACTTCTGGACTTACTCCTGCATCAACTGCCTGCGCTCGATTCCCTATGTGCGGGCCTGGGCGGAGAAGTATCGCGATCACGGACTGGTCGTGATCGGCGTGCACGCACCTGAGTTTGCGTTCGAGCGCAATGTCGCGAACGTCAAGAATGCAATTGCCACGCTCAAGATCGGTTACCCCGTTGCGATCGACAACGAGTACAAGATCTGGCGTTCCTTCGAGAACGAATACTGGCCGGCGCACTATTTCATCGATGGCAACGGCAAGGTTCGCCATCACCATTTCGGCGAAGGCGACTACGATGAATCGGAAGAGATCATCCAGAAGATGCTGCAGGACGCCGGCAACAAGAACGTGCCTACCGGACTTGTCTCCGTGAATGCATCGGGTGCGGAAGCGGCCTCTGATGCGGGCGATGTCAAGTCGCCCGAAACCTATGTTGGCTATGACCGCGGCAATCACTTTGTATCACCGGGCGGCGTTGTGGCGGACAAGGACCATGCCTATGCCGCGGGCGAACCGCAGCTCAATGAGTGGTCATTGACCGGAAACTGGACGGTAGGGCCCGAGCGCGCGCAACTCGACGAAAAGGACGGCAGCATCGTCTACCGCTTCCATGCCCGCGACCTGCACCTCGTGCTCGGCCCGTCAGCGGAGGGCAGCCAAATCCGTTTCCGCGTCACCATCGACGGCAAGGCACCGGGCGATGCCCGCGGCATGGACACTGACGCGGAAGGAAACGGTGTCGTGACGACGCAGCGGCTATATCAGCTCGTTCGTGCCCCCGGAACAGTGGTTGATCATACTTTCGAGATTCGCTTTCTCGACCCAGGCGTTCAGGCCTACGCCTTCACGTTTGGCTGACCGAGGAAATCGATTCGGTCTAGCTCACGGAGCCAATTGCCGAACACGTCGCTCGCGCGAAGCGAAAGGCCATCGGCGTGACGGCGCGCGCCAGCCCGTAAAGCCGCGATCGAAACCTGCGCGGCGGCGAGTTCGACGGCATGGCCGATATACCATTCCTCAAGCTGCCTCGGGTCGGCCTCCAGGTGGAACTGAAGCGCAAGCGCGTTGCGTCCATAGGCGAACGCCTGATTCTCGTAGTTTTGGTTCGATGCCAGTCTGGTGGCTTCGCGCGGCAGATCGAACGTATCCCCGTGCCAATGCAGAACGACGGCGTCGTCGCCCTGCAACGCCTGCAGACAGGACGATCTGCCCTCCCCGGTCAAATCCACCGTGCCCCAGCCGATTTCCTTGATGGGGCCCTTGAAAACCCGGCTACCGAGCGCTCTGGCCATCAGCTGGCTACCCAGACAAATTCCAAGCGTCGGAAGATCGCGTGACAATCTGTATTCGATCAGTGAAATCTCCGACGTCAGAAACGGATAATCATCCGTTTCATAGACGCCGATCGGGCCGCCCAAAATGATCAGGAGTTCAGTGTTCTTGATCGAATGGTGGTGGAGATCATCGACCGCGGCCTCGCAGAATGCGACATCCCAGCCCTCACGTTCCATGACGGGAGCGAGCAGTCCGAGATCCTCGAAGGCCACATGCCGCAGAGCCACGGCGGATCGTCGAGATCGGGTCAATGGAAATGGCCTTGCAGAGAGGAGACTACCTGAAGAGCAGAACCTAGTTCACGACCGCAGCCGGCTCGCTCGGACTGTCAGATGCCAGCGCCTCTGCCAGCGTATACTGCATCTCGCGTTCCATGGCGAAACAAACGCTGAAACCATCGGTGGTCGACAGAGTCATCATTCCCGTACCGGGTTCAGATGACCGCTCCAGGGTCCAGGAAGCCAACGGGTAAGCGTATCTCAGCGTGTGATCGCCATAACGCGACTGCAGCGCCTTGCTAATCAAATCGGGCAACGTCATCGCAAGCGCGCCAAGCTGGCTTAGCGGCAGCCTTATTCTGGCGGGCGCTCCGCGGGAGTCGGTAAAGCCCAGAACAACCGTGTTGCCGTCGGGGGCGACTTCGCACGTCGAGAGCGATTGCGACTCAATGTCCATTCGTGGCCCTTCTTCGTTATATTCTAACAAATATAGCGCTACCGGGTACCGGCGTCCAGCCTGTCCTCGGACACCGTTACCTCATGCCCCGGGGTGGGAAATATGCACTGCTTTTCACTTGAACCCGGCCGCGTCCTTTGTTCTAACAAACCCAAGCGGATCGTCTGCGTCGAGCCGATTCCAGGCGTCACAGACTTCCCCGATTCCCCCTCATATTAAGGTCTCCAAGATGGCTAAGATGACGAAAAACCAGTTGATTGATGCGATTGCCGAGGGGACGCAAGTTTCCAAAAATGACGTCAAGACCGTCATCGAACATCTGGTAACCGTGGGTTACAAGGAACTGA
>DATHPL010000397.1:0-5140 GCA_035483915.1 Bradyrhizobium sp. | reverse complement strand
AACTACGCCAAGCTGCTCGCCTACAAGGACGAGTATGAAGTGGCGCGGCTCTTCACCGATGGCCATTTCGAAGCGCAGCTTCGCGATCAGTTCGACGGTGATTTCAGGATCAGTTTCAATCTCGCGCCGCCCCTGCTGGGCGGGGCCAAGGACGCGCTCGGGCAGCCGAAGAAGCGCGCCTTCGGCGCCTGGATGCTGCCCGTATTCCGAATGCTTGCCAAAATGCGCTCGCTGCGCGGCACGGCGTTCGATATTTTCGGCCATAGCGCCGACCGCAAGCTCGAGCGCGATCTGATCGCGGGTTATGAGAAAGACGTCGCTCACATCCTCTCCGTGCTCTCGCCGCTGACGCTCGAGACGGCGATCGAAATCCTCTCGCTGCCGGATCGCATCCGCGGTTATGGGCCGGTGAAGGAGAAGGCGGTCAAGGACGTCCAAGCGCGCTACGCCCAACTCGCAGCCGATCTCGCCAACCCGCCATCCGCGCCGCGGCAGATCGCGGCGGAGTAGGCGCCGGTAGCGACCCCGGCGAGCCGCCGCCTTATTCGGGGTGAAGGATCAGCTTCTGCACCCGCCAATTGGCGGTTTCGGCGGCATAGACCAAATTCTCCGACGGGCACGCCAGTGCATGGGCGCCGGAGAATTCCTTGATCTCGCGTCCGGATTTGCCGATCACACCCAGCACCTTGCCGTCGAGTGCGACCTTGAAGATGCGTCCGGGGAAGGTCGTTTCGCCGACGAACATCACTTGGTTGGGGCCCGGCGTGATGCAGATCGAATTGGGCGCGCCGATCACCTGGGCGAGGCGATCGCCGGTCGGCGTCGGACCATAGACGGCGCGCGTTGTCGTATCCGGCGGCACATTGATCTGGATCATCCGCAAAAACTTGCCGTCGGTATCGAACACCTGGATGCGGTGATTGGTGCGGTCGCCGACATAGACGTTGTCGTTGTTGTCGATGGCGATCGCGTGAGGCAGATGGAATTGGCCCGGCTCGGTGCCGGGCTCGCCCCATGACTTCACCCATTGGCCATGCATGTCGAACTTGGCGACCCGGGAATTGATATAGCCGTCGCTAATGTAGGTGTTGCCTTTGGAGTCCCAGGCGACATCGGTCGGCTCTCGGAACAGGCCGTCGATCGGCGGCAGCGGTGGATTGACGTGCTCCCACGGCTTGGCGTCGTCGGGGGATTCCTTGCGGCGGCCGAACACCCACTGGACGCGGCCGGCCGGATTGAACTTGACGATCATGTCCGAGCCCTTGTCGATGGCCCAGATGTTGTCGTCCTTGTCGATGCGCACGCTATGCGCAAAAGCCCAGGCGTAGAGACCCTTGCCGATCTCGCGGACGAAATCGCCCTCGGCGGTGAATTCGAGAAGTTGGGCTGCGGTCGGCGCATAGGCCGGACCATTGGCGCTGTTCGAGCGTGTGAACACGAAGACGTGGCCCTTGGAGTTCACGGCTACTCCGGGCACTTCGCCGAAATTCATGCCGTCCGGCAGTTTCGGGAAATCCGCCACTGAATCGAACGGGATCTGCGGAACGCTCTGCTGGGCAATGCTCTGCTGCGTAAGACATGGCGTTGCGATCAGCACCAGGGCTGCGGTTATCAGCGCTTTCACGAAAAACTCCTCCCATTTTTTATTGAGCACGCGGCTTAGCCTGTACTCTATCATGGCAGTAGCCCGCCGAAACAACAGTCGCTATGCGTCCGTTGAGGACCTCTACACCTGATGCATGAGAGCCTGTTTTCCTGTCGCGGCGCCAGCGCCAAATTGGCGAGCTGCGGCTGGCGGTCGGTTTATCCTCGAAACGTCCCTGATGACCGTCTGTATCCGTTTTGGGCTAATAGCGGCCCAAAACGGACACGCGGTCTCCGGGTAACTCCTGTCGTCAATCAGGGGCGTCCCGTGCGCGGCCGCAGCCATCCCATGATCACTTGGTGCGGCGTTCGGCGGCTCCGGGGCAGGCTGTGTCGTTGGACTGCGGCCTCGGCAAAAGCTGATGCCTGCTCGCCGGATTGTCGTTTCGAGTGCGCAAGCGCCATCCACTCGCGAATGAGGGCGCGGCGCACGTTCCGCTTGGACATCTGAATTCCCTTTCAAGCCGGCGGAATCCTCCTCGCCGGAGGACATCCGTGTTGTGCGGTTGTTCCGATCGCCTGACGGCGCGCTAGGCCGCCTGTTCGACCGGATGGCTCTGCGATCGTTGCGCCAGAAGGGCGCAACCGCATTCATGCACGGTACCGCGCACGACAACGAAGCCGCGTTTCGTCAGCAGGGCGCGAAGACTTTCGTTCGCTGCTGGTTTCTGTGCGTCGACCCAAACCACGACCACGGCGCGAGGGCTGAGGAAATTCGTCAACCAGTCCATCGTCGGCTCAAGCGCGTGAAGCGTGCGTCGCCGCCAATCCACGAGCGCGACGTCGTACTGAGCGCTTGGACGGCCGCAATTGCCCGCCGCTGCCGCCAGCAAATATCCGCGCCGGTGCAGCTCCATCATCAATTCCATGCTCTTCGATCCGGCTATCAGGATGCGCTGGCGCGTCGAGCAGCCCGAGAGCGCGACCATGGGATCAATAATTCTGTCGCCGGTAGCAAGCTGAAGAGAAGACATAACATCACCTGTTTTCGTTTGTTCTCGCCCGTCAGGAACGGACCAGGGCCCTTCGGAGATGGATCGCTTTGCGAAGCGGCAAGGCTTCCATCGATCACTCGGTTGGCAGGTCTGCTGACGGCCTTGTCATGCGAGATTGTCTGACTCACACGGGCCTATATCTTCCGGTTAGGATTTGATTTCGAGAGCGCTGCAAGCCCGGTTCTATATGAACCGTATAAGGCCGGCGATGAGCAGCTTCGCCTCAACCCACGCCCTGCTTCGAAGCGATGCCGGCGGCTGGGCGGCACTATTCCGCCTTTAGAAAAAAACAAGGCGGTTCACCTCGAATTCCTACGTCCGTCCGCTCATCTTTTCGGAAAGTATTCAACGACCGTGGCGCGCTTCCGGCGAACGGGCCGGCGTCGTGATCGCCCAGTTGACTTGTTCGCGTCGTTCAGCGCGTGGGGATTTTGCAAAATCGCCAACGAGGCATTTTCACGCTACCTGGAGACTAAAATGCCGTTCTATCGTGGATATATCGTCGGACTGCACGACCGCCCCATCGGCGTGGTTCAATTGGATTGCATTGATGACGAGGCCGCCATCAAATCCGCCGCGCGGCTCGTCGACAGCCACGATGTGGAGCTTTGGCAGATGGACAGGCCCGTAGCCCGGTTGGGCGCACGATCCAAACAGGTCGGCAGGCGCGGTGATACGGAGAGGTGAAGAAACCGCGATCCGTTACCACCATCGGTGACGGCACGCGCGGATCATGCCTTGCCACAAACGCCTTTGGTCTGATGAAGGCTGGCGACGTCGGCGCGGCCCTGGTTTTCCGTCACCTGGACGAGTGTTATCTGGCCAGGCGTCACGATCCCCATCTGCGGGTCGGCGGAGAGATATGCGGTGCTGCCGGCGCGCAGATCGACGCTGATCTTTTCGCTCCCATGCCCGAATAGATTGGTACTCAACGGCAAATTGGCGACGGCGACTTCGTGGGGCCCCGGAGGCAGGTCGCACACGACAAACCCGGCGGGTTGACTGCCGGCAACGATACGCCCGTCGACGAGATAGTTCGGCTGGACCGCAAATCCCAAGGCCGAAGAACGGTAGATCACCAGACGTGAGGCGCTTGATCTTACGCTGTCCGTCAGGGTCTCTACACCTGTAGGCCCCGATGCGCACCCCGAGAGCAACGCGGCCACAACAACGATCCCCAGACTGCCGCGCAATGTCGCCCCCGATAATTCCAAATTGCCCCTCGCGGCATCATTATGAGGGTTGTGTCCGAAGTCAACATCAACCGGAATTGTTCGAGGCGTGTGAATTCGAGCTCGATAGCGGACATCAATTCTCGACAAATCGAGGTCTGCCAAGTGCCGACAGTGGACTCATGTCGGCACTTTCGACGAGATATCGGCTATTGACGCATCATTTTAAGCCAACATAGCCTTCAGCCTGATAAGAACCCGAAATGGCCGTCGTGTTCAGAAATCCACTCATGTCTTTTGCGGTCACGTTATCGATCTTGGCGTCCGTCCTGCCTGTTACTGCAGGCGAGCTCGAGGACGCGCAGGCGGCGATCGGTACTGGCGACTACGCGACCGCCCTGCGATTACTTGGCACCTTGGCGGATCAAGACAACGTCCAAGCCGAACGTCTTCTCGGGATCATGTACGTCAAAGGCCTCGGCGTCCCGCAGGACTACGGTATGGCAATGAGGTGGCTGCGACTTGCAGCGAACAAGGGCTTGTCGGATGCCCAGAATGAGGTTGGAGTTTTGTATCGGCAAGGCCGGGGCGTTGAGCGAAACGAAGCCGAGGCGGTGAAATGGTTTCGCCTCGCCGCGGATCGGGGTGGCTTCGTCGTCGCCCAAAACAATCTCGCCGATAGCTATGTTCTGGGGATAGGCGTGGCGCAAGACTTTGGCGAGGCCTTCAAGTGGTATCGCATCGCTGCGGATCAAAGCTCTTCCTATGCGGAAAATGTTCTCGGTGTCGCTTACGAACACGGTTTTTACGTTGCGCAGGACGATGCCGAGGCATTTCGATGGTACCGACGTGCGGCGAACAGAATTTACGACCGACCCGATAACACCTGGATACACAGTCCACAGTACAATATCGGAGCCATGTATGCGTCAGGTCGCGGCACGGCTCAGGATTATGTCCGCGCACTCATGTGGTTCAATTTGGCCATCGCGTTTGGCGATACGAAGCCGCCGGCGCCGCTTGGCATCAAGCTGGTCGATACCTCAATATACACAGCATTGGAACAACGAGACAGGCTGATGGCGCTGATGACGAGCGCTCAAATCGCCGAGGCGGGAAAGTTGGCGAACGAGTGGAGGCCACATCCCGTCGTGACAATCGAACGCCCGGAAAAATAGATCCGCAATGGGTGGTGGGTTCAACCGGTCGGCGCAACACTCTAATCTTTTAACAAGGATGGAGTGTGGACATGAAGCGGCGACATCGCATTTATTATTCTGCGGTTCAGCGGTCTGAGATCTGGGATCGCTGGCAAGCTGGCGAGTCGAT
>DATHPL010000396.1:0-4163 GCA_035483915.1 Bradyrhizobium sp. | reverse complement strand
CACCGCCCATTGCGCGCGGGTGATGCCGTAGCGGGCCGCCTGCCGATCCGCATAGGCGCGCACCAGCCGCTGCAATTCGCCGAGGGTAAACAGGAAGTTCATATCCACGGAACCGCGGGGCATCCCGGCACACCTTATTTTCGAAGCTCATGAAGCGAGACGGCCCCAATCGGGAGCATCGACGCTTATGTAAGCTTTGCACATAATAAGCTAGCTTATTAATTGTCCATGGCCAGCTTGTTGCGGCCCTGCCCTGCCAAAACGTCATGGCTCAGGCATCAAGCGCCGGAACATTCAGCGGTTTTCCGTGTCACGGGATTTTGGTTCACCTGACAAAATGCTAGGCTAGGCTCGATGACACTGGCCAAACCGACATTCCCCGCGCCCGACCACGATCACGGCCGCTGCACTGCAGACGCGCTGCTGCATGCCGAACGGGTCTGCGCCAGACGCTCGCAAAAATTGACGCCGATCCGCCGCCGGGTTCTGGAAGCGTTGTTGTCCAGCCATCGGCCGCTCGGCGCGTATGAAGTCATCGAGGAACTGGCGAAAACCATGTCGCGGCCGGCGCCCATCACCGTCTACCGCGCGCTCGACTTCCTAATGGAAAACGGCCTCGTCCATCGCATCGAAAGCCGCAACGCGTTTCTCGCCTGCGCCCACGATCATGACGAGGCCGCTATGGTGGCATTTCTGATATGCGAGCGTTGTGGCCTGGTCGGCGAGGTCCCAGCGGCGCCCGTCGCGCAGAGCCTCAATGCCTCGGCGCGCTCGACCGGCTTTACGCCGAGAATGTCCATTGTCGAAATCACCGGCGTTTGCGCACATTGTCAGAATTAAGAAGAGAGCGATAAGCTCTCCGCGGGGAACTCATGGAAAATTTGCCGACGGGTGGTCCGATTCTAACATTCGCCGCTCTTTGCAGCGGGCACTTTTGCGAATGTTAGAATCAAAGGGCCACCAGCAAATAATGGATTCGAGTGGAGTTTCGGATTTGACATTGGCTTATCGGACTCGCGGCTAGATGCTAGCGAATGTCGAATCCACTCCACTCGTATCGGCAGAGCGCTCGCTTCCGCCGCGCGCGATCGCCTTGATGCTGATGCTGTGCCTGAGCTGGGGCTTCAACCAGATCGCCGTCAAGCTGGCGCTGCCGGACATTCCGCCGTTCTTGCAGGGCACGATCCGCTCCATTGCCGCCCTTCCCGTGCTGCTATTGATCGCCCGCTTCCGCGGCGTGAACATCTTCGCACGCGACGGCACACTTTACGCCGGCCTGTGCGCGGGCGTGCTGTTCGGCGCCGAATTCGTGCTGATCTATCGCGGGCTGTTGTTGACCTCGGCCTCGCGCGCGGTGGTCTTTCTCTACATTGCGCCCTTCTTTGTCGCGCTCGGCTCGTATCGATTCCTGGGCGAGCGGCTGCGCGCCTTGCAATGGGCGGGGCTGGGTTTGAGTTTTATCGGCGTGGCGCTCGCGATCGGCCTTCCGCAGGCCGATGTCGATGCCAGCGTCCTGTGGGGCGACCTCCTGATCGTCAGCGGCGGCGCCCTATGGGCGGCGACGACCCTGATGGTAAAGGCCAGCCGGCTCGGTCAGGCCCCTCCCGAAAAAGCGCTGGCTTACCAGGTAGCGATTTCGATCCCGATTCTGGCCTTCGCCGCCCTCGTTTCGGGTGAAACCCTGACCCGGGTTCCGGGCCTCCTGGCGATTTCGGTGATGGCCTATCAGGCGTTCTGGGTGGTCGGATTAACCTTTTTGCTCTGGTTTGGGCTGGTCAAGGCCTATTCCGCCAGCAAATTGTCGGCATTTTCCTTCATCACCCCTTTGTTTGGCGTCGTGGCTAGCTATTTCATCCTCCATGATAGACTGACCCCCATCTTCGGGGCCGCGGCGCTTCTGGTCATCGCGGGGCTTTACCTCGTAAATCGGCCCGGTCCGGGCCTCCCGGTATCCACTGATCCGTTGCTGACCGTCACCAAAACCTGATATTCGAGACGCCATGAACCAGCCCGTAAAACCGCCCGAGAACGACGTCGCCGGCCCGAAAGCACGGCATAAAACCACCCAGGTCATGGTCGGCCATGTCGCCGTTGGCGGCGGGGCACCGATTGTCGTGCAGTCGATGACCAATACCGACACCGCCGATATCGACGGCACGATTGCCCAGGTCGCAGCCCTGTCGCGCGCCGGATCCGAAATGGTGCGCATCACGGTGGACCGCGAGGAAGCCGCCGCCGCCGTTCCGCATATCCGTGACGGCCTGCGCAAGCGCGGCATCAATACGCCTTTGATCGGCGATTTCCATTACATAGGCCACAAGCTGCTCGCGGAATATCCCGCCTGCGCCGAGGCGCTCGACAAGTACCGCATCAATCCCGGCAATGTCGGTTTCAAGAACAAACGCGACACGCAGTTCGCCGACATCATCGAGATCGCCAACAAGAACGACAAGCCGGTGCGGATCGGCGCCAACTGGGGCTCGCTCGACCAGGAATTGCTCACCAAGCTGATGGACGAGAATACGGCCTCTGCCAATCCGCGCGACGCCCGCGCCGTGACGCGCGAGGCCATGGTGCAGTCGGCGCTGCTGTCGGCTGCGCGCGCGCAAGAACTCGGCATGCCCAAGCACAAGATGATCCTGTCGGCGAAGGTTTCCGCCGTGCAGGATCTGATCGCGGTCTATCAGGAACTCGCCCGCCGTTCGGACTATGCGATCCACTTGGGTCTGACCGAAGCCGGCATGGGCTCGAAGGGCATTGTCGCTTCGTCCGCTGCCCTCGGCATTCTGCTGCAAGACGGCATCGGCGACACCATCCGCATTTCACTGACGCCCGAACCCGGCGGCGATCGCACGCTGGAAGTTCAGGTCGCGCAGGAACTGCTGCAAACCATGGGCTTCCGCACCTTCGTGCCGCTGGTGGCGGCCTGTCCCGGCTGCGGCCGCACCACCTCGACCACCTTCCAGGAACTGGCGCGCTCGATTCAGGATTTCATCCGCGTCGAAATGCCGAGCTGGAAGACGCAATATCCCGGCGTCGAGGAACTCAACGTCGCCGTGATGGGCTGCATCGTCAACGGCCCCGGCGAATCCAAGCATGCCAATATCGGCATCTCGTTGCCGGGCACTGGCGAAGCGCCGGCCGCCCCCGTGTTCGTCGACGGCAAGAAATTCCGCACCCTGCGCGGACCGACCATCGCCGCCGACTTCAAGGCGCTAGTGATCGACTACATCGATCAGCGCTACGGCAAGGGCGCCAAGCTGCCGGAGACATCAGCTGCGGAGTAAACCTCCGCGGTCGGCTGGCTGATCAATTTTCTTTCACCGCCACAAATCCGGTTGCCTTCAACACGCCGGCCGCTGAGGACGACGAGATGAAGCGAATGAATGCGCCCGCGATTTCCGGCGCGTTGCTGGTCGCGGCGATCCCGGCGGCCATCACGGTCGTATTCTGAATCTCGGCAGGAAGCGGACCTGCAAGTTCGACACCGGGCGCGATCGCGATCTCGGTGATCTGCCCGATCTGCATTTCAATCTCGCCGCTGGCAACCGTCCGGAAGACGTTCTCGGGAGCATCACCCTCGGTTCGGTCGAGTTTCAGTTTCGGCTTCAAATCCTCTGTCATGTCGAGCCGCTCGATCAGGCTCGCTGTGTAGGTGCCAGACGTCGAACCCGTTGCGGGATCGCGGTACCCGATCGAGCGGGCAGCGAGCAGCATCCGCTTGAACGCCTCGACGCTGCTGATGTCAGGCTTGGGCGCTCCCTTGCGGACCGCGATGCCGAGCGCGATCCCCGCGACGTTGACGATACTCCCTGGGAGAACCTTGCCGTTGCCTGCAAGCTTCTCGATCTGCGATTTGGATACGATCACGACATCCGCGGCATCGTCCTTTTGAATCCGGCCGGTGATGGCGCCCGCCGGCCCATATTCGATGGTTGCCGTGTCGCCGGAGGCCTTTTGAAAGTCCGGAATGAGCTGCGATAACGCGCCCTTCAAAGAGCCGGAGGCCAGAACCTTGATTGCGGCGGCATCCGCGCTGCCGCCGCCGCAGATGGTGGCGATCACAAGGCCAGCCAGTACAATCCTCAGACCGCTCATGGAGCCTCCAGCCGTTCCAAATTCATGCATGGTGCTGCACGCATCCAGCACTCTAGGGTTTTGTT
>DATHPL010000395.1:0-8080 GCA_035483915.1 Bradyrhizobium sp. | reverse complement strand
GTCAATGGGCGGCGCCTTGCTGGCCGAGACACCCAATCGCGGCAAGCCGATCGATGAGGCCGCCATCGCTCCGTGGGACATCAGCATTTTGCCCGACGGCACCGGATTGCCGAAAGGCAGCGGGACGCCCGAACAAGGCGCGCCGATTTTCGCCGAGAAATGCTCTGGCTGCCATGGCGAAAACGGCAAGGGCGGCGAAGCGAACGCGTTGATCAGCGATCGTGAGCTGATCGGCATTAGCGCCGCGCAGAAAACGATCAAGAATTTCTGGCCCTACTCGACGACGGTTTTTGACTTCATCCGTCGCGCAATGCCGTTTCAAATGCCGCATTCGCTTAACGATGATGAGGTCTACGCGCTTACAGCCTACATACTGGCAGGAAACAAGTTGATCGGCCCGAACGACGCGATGGATGCACAGACGCTGCCGAAGGTGAAGATGCCTTATCGCGACAACTTCATCTTGCGATTTCCTGACCGGATTTAAGTTCGCGACAACGACGGCGTTGGCCCGGGTGTCAAGCGAGCCGAAGATGACGGCTTCTGACGCGCGCGGACATTATATCGACCCACGGGGGGCATTGTCCGCGGCATCGGCACCTGCAGTTGCAAAGCTCCGCAATCCGTGATCCAGAAACGGCCATGAACGCAGCTCAACGCCTGCCGGCTTCGCTCACCGCACTTGATGCAGCTCTTGCCGCCCTCCTCGACGGTCTTGCGCCTGCAGCCGTCACCGAACTGCCTCTGAGCCAAGCGCTCGGCTGCATAACGGCCGAACCGGTACCAATCCGGGCGTATCCGCAGCACGATATCGCCCTGGTCGACGGATGGGCGTTCCGTTCCAGTGATCTGGTCGGCGTGTCCGCCTATGCGCCGCTGCAGCTGACGACGGCCGCCCGTTGGGTCGAGGCCGGCGATCCGATTCCAAATGATTGCGATTGCGTGATTGATGCCGACGGCATCGACCAGTCAGCTCCAATCCCTCAAGTCTTGGCCGAAGCCTCCCCAGGACAGGGTGTGCGCCGACGCGGCGGCGATCTCCCGGATGGCTTCGTTATTGCTGCCGGCACGCAACTTCGTCCATTCGACATCCTAGTTGCACGCGTGGCCCGGCTGGAAAAAATCAAGGTGCGCCGGCCAAGGTTGTGTCTGGTCAATGTACCCGCAGCCAACGGCGATACCGAAACGGCGCATCTGATCCTGGAAAGCGCGCGATGCGCCGGCGCCGAGGTGACATTCGCCGAGGCCGGATCGCGCGGCGCCGCCTCCATCGCCGCCGAACTCGAGAAGACGCCCTTTGATCTCTTCGTTACGGTCGGCGGCTCTGGCGTCGGCCGCACTGACGCAACCGTCCTGGCCATCGCTCAACGCGGAGAAGTTATGGCTCATGGACTGGCTCTCAGGCCCGGCGTCACATCAGCGGTGGGCAGGATCGGAAGTACCCCGGTGATTGCGCTGTCGGGTTCGCCAGCCGGAGCCTTGGCGGCATGGTGGACGTTGGGACTGCCCGTCCTGGATCGGCTCTCCGGACGGCAGCCGCGTGAAGCCACGATCCTGCCGTTGGCTCGCAAGCTCGCTTCCAGCGTCGGGATCGCCGAAATCGCTCTACTTGAACGCGACAACGGCTATTGGGTGCCGCTTGCGCTGGCGGATCTCCCCTTTCAGGCCATCATAAAGGCTAGCGCCTGGTTGGCAGTTCCAGGGAGCAGCGAGGGATTCCCGGCGGGAACGCCGGTCGGCGCCTATATGCTAATCTAACCCCGGGTGCCGACATGACCATGACGTCCTTGCCGAAGGGCCGGAACAACATCGATCAGGATCAATTCCTGACGATATTGTCGCGTGAGGAAGCGCTTGAGCGCTTCGAAGCGGCGTTGTTTCCACGGGAACTAGCGACCGAACGGAGGAAGCTTGCGGAAGCGGTTGGTTGCACGTTGGCCGGAGATATTGTCGCGCCAATCGATGTACCGCCGTTTGATCGTTCAAACGTCGACGGATTTGCTGTTCGCTCGACCGATCTTGCTTCGGCCGCAGAATCTGCGCCGGTGCATCTGATGCTGAATGAAGAAGTCATCGCCTGCGGAACCGCGCCCAGCCATCTGGTACTGCCAAAAACGGCGACGCCGATTGCGACCGGCGGACCAATTCCGCGCGGCGCTGATGCTGTCGTGATGGTGGAGCATACCCAGCCCTCCGGCGAACGCGCGATCGAAGTGCGCCGCGCTGCCACGCCCGGGCAATTCGTGTCCTTTGCCGGCTCCGATATCGCTCGTGGTGAAGCGCTTCTACGGGCCGGCACGGTGATCGGTTCGCGGGAGATCGGTATGCTTGCCGCCTGCGGAATCGCCGAGGTCCCGGTTCGACGAAGCGTGCGAGTCGCCGTGATCTCGACCGGTGACGAGTTGATCCAACCTGGCCAGCCGTTACGGCCGGCAGCGATCTATGACAGCAACGGCGCTATCGTTACTGCCGCGATCAACGAAAATGGCGGAAGCGCGGTGTTTTGGGGTGCCATCCCCGACGACGAGGAGCAACTCGAAGCTGCGATGCGCCGGGCGCTTGCCGAAACCGACATGGTCGTACTGTCGGGCGGTACTTCGAAAGGCGCGGGTGATGTTACCCATCGCATTATCGCGCGTCTCGGCCAACCCGGGATTATCTGCCACGGCGTCGCGCTGAAGCCCGGCAAGCCACTCTGCCTGGCCGTGTGTGAGGGCAAGCCCGTGGTGATCTTGCCGGGCTTTCCGACCTCCGCCATGTTCACCTTCCACGACATGATCGTGCCGGTACTTCGGCGCCTCGCCGGCCTGCCCCCACGTTCGGATGCGACGGTCAAAGCGAAAGTACCGGTACGGATTCCATCCGAACTCGGGCGCACCGAGTTTGTCATGGTCTCGCTGGTCGACGGCGCAGACGGTCTGATTGCCTATCCGTCAGGCAAAGGATCGGGGGCTGTTACATCTTTCTCTCAGGCTGACGGCTTTCTTCGGATCGATGCGCTGGCTGACCAATTGCCGGCCGGCAGTGAAACCAAGGTGACCTTGTTCACGCCGCATGTACGAGTGCCCGACCTGGTCATCGTGGGCAGTCACTGCACCGGGCTGGACTTGGCAACGGCGCCGTTGGCGCATGCCGGTCTTACTGTGCGTACGATTGCGGTTGGCAGTCTCGGCGGACTGGCGGCCGCGAAACGCGGCGAATGCGATTTCGCGCCGATCCATCTGTTCGACGACAAGACTGAAACTTACAACGTACCTTTTCTGACTGAGGGCCTCGAACTGGTGCCGGGCTGGCGCCGCATGCAGGGAATCGTGTTTAAAAAAGGCGATCAGCGTTTTGAGGGTTTGAGTGCCGAACAGGCTGTGCGTGCGGCAATCGCCGATCCCAGCTGCATCATGGTCAATCGCAATCAAGGGGCCGGCACGCGCATCCTGATTGACCGCCTGCTCGGCGAGGCTCGCCCGGACGGGTACTGGAACCAACCGCGATCGCATAATGCAGTAGCGGCCGCGGTGACGCAGGGACGCGCCGATTGGGGAATGACCATCGCACCGGTCGCGCGCGCATCGGATCTTGGCTTTATTCCTTTCGCCGAAGAACACTATGATTTCGCGCTTGTCGCGGCGCGAAAGGACCGGCCGGCGGTTCGAGCATTCCTGGACGCGCTTGCTTCAGATCAAACTCGCGCGGCACTCGAGAGCGCCGGCTTTAAGCCGGCTTGATCTTTTGGCTATCTCGAGAGGCACGAATACCGGCTCGGATATGGTTCAGGTCTTTAACCGTGGCCGGACCTCAGCAATTCGACGATGGCCTCGCCGGTCGCGATGGTTCCAAGTTTGCCACCGACATCCTTGGTCGCGCGGCCCGTCTTGATCGCGGTTGCGACCGCGCCTTCGACGGCGCGCGCGGCCTCCTCGAAGCGGGCTGCGCCCTTTCGCTCGCCGTGCCATGCCAGCAGCAGCGCCATCGAGAGTATCAGCGAAAACGGATTGGCGACGTCCTGGCCTGCGATGTCAGGCGCCGATCCGTGAGCGGCCTGCGCCATCGCATGGCCTTCCCCGACATTGAGCGAACCGCCGAGGCCGAGGCTCCCCGATAACTCCGCCGTCAGATCCGACAGGATATCGCCGAACATGTTGGTCGAGACGATGACGTCGAAGCGGTTCGGGTTGCGGACCACATGCGCCATCATGGCATCGACAAGGATGTCGTCGACCACCAACCCGGGAAAGCTCGTGGCGGTCTCACGGCAGATATCAATGAACATGCCGTCGCCGATCTTGAGCACATTGGCCTTGTGAACAATGGTGAGATGCTTCTTCCGGCGCATCGCCAGTTGGCAAGCCGCTTTCGCAATACGCTCGCAACAGAGACGGGTGATACGCCGAAGCGAAATCACGACATCCGATGTGACAAGGATCTCGC
The DNA here is from genome assembly GCA_035483915.1 of Bradyrhizobium sp. Lineage (GTDB taxonomy): Bacteria > Pseudomonadota > Alphaproteobacteria > Rhizobiales > Xanthobacteraceae > Bradyrhizobium. The sequence continues at coordinate 3,655 of DATHPL010000395.1, read as the reverse complement.
CGTTGCCCTGCTCCATGTTGCGGTCGGCATAGAAACCTTCGGTATTTTCCCGCACCACCACAAGGTCGAAATCGCCGAGCGGATTGCGCAATCCAGGATAGGTGCGTGCGGGGCGCACATTGGCGAACAGATCGAGGTTCTTGCGAAAATATTTCGAAGGATTGATCTCGCCGCTTTGCTCATTCTTGAAATCGAAGGTCGCGGTCGGACCGAGGATCAGACCGTCGGCGGCGCGCGCGATCTCCAGGAGGCGCGGCTGGACCGTCGTACCGAACTGCCGGAGGCTCTCATGCCCGACCGGATGCTCCTCGATCTGGACGCCGAGCTGGAAATGCTCGGATGCGGCTTTCAGCACCTGGGTTGTCGCACCCGTGATCTCCGGCCCGATCCCGTCGCCGGGCAAAACAACCATTCGCATTTTTTATTATCCTTGAAGCTTGAGATTGCCGTACCGCGAGGGGGGCAGGTTTGCACCGCGGCAATAACGCAAAACGTTCCACCTCCCAAGCCTATTTATTCCATGGCTCCCACGCAGAATCTTGAATTGAACTGCCTGAGATTCCGGGCCAAATTCGCGCCGATGTCCAATCGATGGATCGGACAAAAATCAGGGGATTCGCGATGGCAAACCTCACAATCAACGGCAAGTCTTTTAACGTCGACGTCGAGCCGGATACGCCGCTACTTTGGGCAATCCGGGAAAACGTCGGTCTCACAGGCACTAAATACGGTTGCGGCATTGCACAATGCGGCGCCTGTACCGTCCATGTCGACGGGGTCGCGATGCGCTCCTGCGGCGTCACCGTCGGCGAAGCCGCCGGCAAGCAGATCACTACGATCGAAGGGCTGGCGACCAATGGCGTCCTGCACAAAGTGCAGCAAGCCTGGATCAATAACGACGTTCCTCAATGCGGCTATTGCCAGAGCGGCATGATCATGGCGGTGGCGGCGCTCCTGAAGGACACGCCCAAGCCGACCGACCAGGACATCGACGACGCCATCACCAATATCTGCCGTTGCGGCACCTTCCAGCAGGTGCGCGAGGCGATCCACGCCGCCGCGAACGTTTGAGGAGGGACATCATGAATCATATGCCTCGCCTTAACCGGCGCTCTTTCGTCATTGGTGGCGCCGCACTCGGCTCCGGCCTCGCGCTCGGCCTCGATATCCCCTTTGGCGGCCCGGGCGTCGTTCGCGCCGCCGATGGCTCGCCCGAAGTGAACGCCTGGGTCGTGATCCGGCCCGACGACACCGTTGTGATCCGCATTGCCCGATCGGAAATGGGCCAGGGGACGCTCACCGGCCTCGCCCAGCTCGTCGCCGACGAACTGGAATGCGACTGGTCGAAGGTCACGACCGAATACCCCACCCCCGGCCAGAACGTCGCGCGCAAGCGCGTCTGGGGTGAATACTCCACCGGCGGCAGCCGCGGCATCCGCACCTCGACGGACTACGTCCGCAAGGGTGGCGCGACCGCGCGCGTGATGCTGATCCAGGCCGCCGCCAACGACTGGAAGGTACCGGCGTCCGAATGCACGGCGTCCAACAGCGTCATCACGCACACGCCATCGGGCAAGACGACCACCTACGGCAAGGTCGCCGAAGCAGCTGCCAAGATCGAGCCTCCGGCCGACGTCAAGCTGAAGGATCCGAAGGACTGGAAGATCATCGGCAAGCCGCTCAAGCGGCTCGACACGGCCGACAAGACCACCGGCAAGATGATGTATGGCATCGACGTCAAATTGCCGGGCATGCTCAACGCCGCGATCAAGGCCTGCCCCGTGTTCGGCGGCAAGGTGAAAAACTACGACGAAGCCAAGATCGCCAACATGAAGGGCGTCAAGAAGGTCGTCAAAGTCGAGGACTATGCGGTCGCCGTCGTCGCCGATACCTGGTGGCACGCCAAGACCGCGCTCGATGCCTTGCCGATCGTCTGGGATGAGGGTCCAAACGCAAAAGTCTCAAGCGAGTCGATCGCGAAGTGGCTTGCTGAAGGCTTGGACCCCTCGCAGCCGGCCTTTGTCGGCAATGAAAACGGCGACGTCAAAACCGCGCTCGCGGGTGCGGCCAAGAAGGTCGAAGCGGTCTACAACTATCCCTACCAGAACCACGCCACGATGGAGCCGCTCAACGCCACCGCGCTCTATACCGCGGACAAGTGCGAGGTCTGGTGCGGCACACAGAACGGCGAAGCCGCTTTCGCCGCGACGGTAGAGGTCTCCGGCCTGCCGGCGGAAAAATGCGACGTCTACAAACAGATGCTTGGCGGCGGCTTTGGCCGCAAAGGCAACACCGACTATGTGCGGCAGGCGGTTGCCATTGCCAAGCAGATGCCGGGCACGCCGATCAAACTGTTGTGGTCGCGCGAAGAAGATATGCAGCACGGCGCCTATCATCCGATCACCCAGTGCAAGATGACCGCCGGCTTCGATGCCGACAACAACCTCACCGCATTGCACATGCGCATTTCCGGGCAGTCGATCCTGGCTAGCCTGCGCCCGGACGCCATGGTCAACGGCAAGGACCCCGTCACGTTCCAGGGCCTCAACCCCAACGGGGAAACCGCATTCGGATATTCGATCCCCAACCTTCTGATCGATCATTCCATGCGCAATCCGCACGTTCCGCCGGGCTTCTGGCGCGGCGTCAACGTCAACCACAACGCGATCTACGTCGAATGCTTCATGGACGAGCTCGCGCATTCGGTTGGCCAGGACCCGCTCGAATTCCGCCGCAAGCTGATGCCCAAGAATTCGAAGCACCTGGCGGTACTCAATGCGGTCGCTGAAAAAATCGGCTGGGGCAAACCTGCGCCGCAGGGTGTGTATCGAGGCCTCGCCCATTTCATGGGCTTCGGCAGCTACGTTGCAGGGGCCGCGGAGATCTCGGTCACCGATGGCAACAAGATCAAGGTTCACCGGATCATCGGTGCGACCGATCCCGCCTACGCCGTCAATCCGGCGCAGATCGACCGTCAGGTTGCGGGCTCGTTCGTCTACGGTCTTTCGGGATTGTTCTATGGCGGCTGCACCGTCAAGGATGGCCGCATCGAACAGGCCAACTTCGATACCTATAACTCGATGCGGATCTCGGAGATGCCGAAGGTCGAATCCATCATCATGCCGAGCGGCAGCGGCCCCTGGGGTGGTGTCGGGGAGCCGACGATCTGCGTGGCAGCGCCTGCGGTGTTGAACGCCTACTTCGCCGCAACAGGAAAGCGAATCCGTTCGGTGCCGTTGCGGGATCAGAACATCACATTCGCATAAACAATCGAGCGGCGGCCTTTTTATAGGCCGCCGCTCATTTTCTCGGACCGTATGGATGGATGCGCTGCGGCTGATGGCGACGCGGAGACATGTCGTTCGCGGTCTTGCGACCGCGGCGGCGTTTGCGTTGCCCTGCCCGTCTTATGCGAAATCGGCCCCGCGTGTGGTCGTCATCGGCGGCGGTTTCGGCGGCGCCAGTTGCGTGCGCGCCTTGCGAAAGATCAATCCCAAACTCCAGGTGACGCTCGTCGAGCCGAACCGGATTTTCACCGCCTGCCCGTTCAGCAACGAGGTGATCGCGGGACTGCGCGATATCGAAGCGCAGCAATTTGGATATGACAAGATTGCCGCCGACGGCGTGAGCGTGATCGCGCAGGCCGCTACCAAGG
>DATHPL010000394.1:0-3992 GCA_035483915.1 Bradyrhizobium sp. | reverse complement strand
TCGGCCAGCCACATCCGCAGCTCGATTCCATCGTCGAGATCGACGATGTCGAGCAAGGAGATTTCGTCAGGCGATTGCACGACCCCTTCGCTGAGGCTGAAGCCGATGGCAAAATCGTCGAGGTTTTGCGGCGTGCCCATCATAACCGCGTAGGTGCCGCCATTATAGGTGAGCGCCAGCGCCGTCTCGTCCGGAATGGCACGCGTCCCCTCGCTGAGGCGCGCATCTCGCCATACCAGACGGTCGACGGTACGAACCGGATTGCGCATGGCTACTCCGCAGCTTCCAGCGGCGCTATTCGTCGCGAGTGGCGCGCCTGCTCATCATAGGCCTTCTGCCACTCCGACGGACCGTTGGAGGGCGAGATCTGCACCGCCGTGACTTTGTATTCGGGGCAGTTAGTGGCCCAGTCGGAGAAGTCGGTCGTGATGACGTTGGCCTGCGTGTCCGGGTGATGGAACGTGGTGTAGACGACGCCCGGCGCCACGCGATCGGTGATCAGGGCCCGCAGCGTGGTTTCGCCGGCGCGGCTGGTGAGCCGCACCCAATCGCCGTCGCGCACGCCGCGCTGTTCGGCGTCGTGCGGGTGGATCTCCAGCCGGTCTTCCTCATGCCAAACGACGTTGTCAGTGCGGCGGGTCTGCGCGCCGACATTGTACTGGCTGAGGATGCGGCCCGTGGTCAGCAGCAACGGGAAGCGTGGCCCGGTCCGTTCGTCGGTTGGGACATATTCGGTAATGACGAATTTGCCCTTGCCGCGGACGAAGCCGTCGATATGCATCACCGGCGTGCCTTCCGGCGCCTTCTCGTTGCAAGGCCACTGCACCGAGCCGAGTTCATCGAGCTTGGCGTAGGAGACACCGGCAAAGCTCGGGGTGAGGGCGGCGATCTCGTCCATGATCTCGGACGGATGATTGTACTTCATTTCGAAGCCCATCGCTTTCGCAAGCCCAATGGTCACTTCCCAGTCGGCCAAGCCGTTGCGCGGGGTCACCATCTTGCGAACGCGCTGGATACGCCGTTCGGCGTTGGTGAATGTGCCGTCCTTTTCGAGGAAGGTCGAACCCGGCAGGAAGACGTGGGCGTAGTTGGCGGTCTCGTTGAGGAAGAGGTCGTGAACGACGACACATTCCATCGAGGACAGCGCGGCCACCACATGCTTGGTGTTAGGATCGGACTGCAGGATGTCCTCGCCCTGCACGTACATTCCCATGAAGGTGCCTTCGATGGCGGCATCGAACATGTTGGGAATGCGCAGGCCCGGCTCCGGATTGAGCTTGACGTTCCACAGCGCTTCGAACTGATCGCGTACCGCATCGCCCGAGATGTGACGGTAGCCCGGCAGTTCGTGCGGGAACGAACCCATGTCACAGGCGCCCTGCACGTTGTTCTGGCCGCGCAGCGGGTTCACGCCGACGCCGGGACGGCCGATATTGCCGGTCGCCATCGCGAGGTTGGCGATCGCAATCACCGTGGTTGAGCCCTGGCTATGCTCGGTGACGCCGAGTCCGTAATAGATCGCGCCATTGCCGCCGGTCGCAAACAGCCTTGCGGCCTCGCGCAAATCCTTCGGATTGACGCCGGTCATGATCGCGGTCGCTTCCGGACTGTTGTTCGGCAACGACACGAACGCCGCCCAATCCTGGAACTCGCTCCAGTCGCAACGTTCGCGCACGAAGGCCTCGTCAACCAGACCTTCAGTGACGATGACATGCGCCAGCGCCGTGAGCACGGCGACGTTGGTGCCGGGCATCAGCGGCAAATGCAGCGCCTTCACATGCGCGGATTCTACCATTTCAGTCCGGCGCGGATCGATCACGATCAGCTTGGCGCCCTGACGCAGCCGCTTCTTCATGCGGGATGCGAACACGGGGTGCGCGGACGCCGGATTGGCGCCGATCACCATGAGGACATCGGAGTGCTCAACCGAGTCGAAATCCTGTGTTCCGGCCGAGGTGCCGAAGGTGGTGGCAAGGCCATAGCCAGTCGGCGAATGGCAGACGCGGGCACAGGTGTCGACGTTGTTGTTGCCGAACCCGGCGCGGATCAGCTTCTGCACCAGGTAGGTTTCTTCATTGGTGCAACGGGAAGAGGTGATGCCGCCGATGGCGTCGCGGCCGTACTTCGCCTGAATCCCCTTGAGCTTGGCGGCAGCGAAGTTGAAGGCTTCGTCCCAGGAGACCTCGCGCCAGGGATCGTCGATGCTTTCGCGGATCATCGGCTTTAGGATGCGTTCCTTGTGGTTGGTATAGCCCCACGCAAAACGGCCCTTGACGCAGGAATGGCCGCGGTTGGCCTTGCCGTCCTTGTACGGCACCATGCGCACGACTTCCTCGCCGCGCATTTCCGCCTTGAAGGTGCAGCCGACGCCGCAATAGGCACAGGTCGTCACGGCAGAATGCTCTGGCTGGCCGATTTCGATCACGGATTTTTCGGTCAGTGTCGCGGTCGGGCAGGCCTGAACGCAGGCGCCGCAGGACACGCATTCGGAGCCGAGGAAGCTTTCGCTCATGCCGGGCGAAACCCGACTGTCGAAGCCGCGGCCCGAGATCGTCAGCGCGAAGGTCCCCTGGACCTCCTCGCAGGCGCGCACGCAACGCGAACAGACGATGCACTTCGAGGGATCGTAGGTGAAATAAGGATTGGATTCGTCCTTCGGCATCCAGGCCGCATTCGCTGCGCCATTGCTCTTGGCGAAAACATGGTTTTCGCCCTCATAGCCATAGCGCACGTCGCGCAGGCCAACCGCACCGGCCATGTCCTGCAACTCGCAATCGCCATTGGCAGCGCAGGTGAGGCAATCGAGCGGATGGTCGGAGATATAGAGCTCCATGACGCCCTTGCGCAGCTTCTTCAGCCGCTCGGTCTGGGTATGGACCACCAGGCCCGGCATGACCGGCGTCGTACAGGAAGCGGGCGTGCCGGCGCGGCCTTCGATTTCGATCAGGCACATCCGGCAGGAGCCGAACGCGTCCACCATGTCAGTCGCGCACAGTTTCGGGATCTGCGTTCCGGCTTCCATCGCCGCGCGCATGATCGAGGTGCCCTCCGGCACCGTGACGCTCTGACCGTCGATGGTGAGCGTTACCGTCTTCTCAGACCTGGAGAGCGGCGTTCCGAAATCGGTTTCCTGGATCAGCGACATGGCGATCTCCTTATTCTGCAGCCTGAAGGCTCTTGGGAGCCGGGCTGAAATCTTCCTTGAAGTGTTTAAGCGCACTCATCACGGGGTAGGGCGTGAAACCGCCGAGAGCGCACAGCGAGCCGAATTTCATGGTGTTGCAGAGGTCTTCGACGACGGCGAGGTTTTGCTCGACGCGTTCGCCAGCGCGAATCTTGTCGATGGTTTCGACGCCTCGCGTCGAACCGATCCGGCAGGGCGTGCACTTGCCGCAGGATTCGATCGCGCAAAACTCCATCGCAAACCGCGCCTGCTTGGCCATATCGACGGTGTCGTCGAACACCACGATGCCGCCATGGCCGATCAAGCCATCGCGCGCGGCAAAGGCCTCATAATCGAACGGTGTATCGAACAGCGCGCGGGGGAAGTAAGCCCCGAGCGGACCGCCGACCTGCACCGCGCGGACGGGACGGCCGGTAAAGGTGCCGCCGCCAATCTCGTCAACGAGTTCGCCCAGCGTAATGCCGAAGGCGATTTCGAACAGGCCGCCATAGTTGATGTTGCCCGCGAGCTGGATCGGCATCGTGCCGCGCGAGCGGCCCATGCCGAAATCGGCATAGGCCTTGGCGCCGCCGGCGAGGATGAAGGGGATTGCCGCAAACGACAGTACGTTGTTGATCACGGACGGCTTGCCGAACAGCCCCTTATGCGCCGGTAGCGGCGGCTTGGCGCGGACGAGACCGCGCCGGCCTTCGAGGCTTTCCAGAAGCGAAGTCTCTTCGCCGCAAACGTAGGCGCCGGCGCCGACCCGCACCTCGAGATCGAAGCTGTGCTTGGAGCCACAGATGCGTTGGCCGAGATAGCCCGCCCG
>DATHPL010000393.1:0-2279 GCA_035483915.1 Bradyrhizobium sp. | reverse complement strand
ACGCGGTCCATGTGGCCGTGCGCTTTCCAGTCGCGGTCGAAAGCGACCGACTTGTTGGGGATACGAATGTACTCGACCAGTTCGCCGACGACGGAGTCATCCCAGAGCCGGTCGACGTGAGTCCGAATCGCTGACTTGTCCATGGGGAGAGCCTACGCGAGATGAGTGGCGATTGGCAAAATGTTCGATTCCGCTCCGCGCTTCCAATACAAACGAAGGGCGATGGATTCCTCGCCTGTGACCGCAACGCCGAACGCACTCGCGCATCGCGACTTTCGCCGCTTTCTGAGTGCGAGCTTCCTCGCCATTCTCGCCGCTGAGATTCAGTCGGTCGCAGTGAGCTGGCAAATCTACAGCATCGCGCGGACGCCGCTGGCGCTCGGCTACGTCGGGCTTGCTCAGTTTCTCCCGATGATGGCGTGCACGATCCCTGCCGGGCACCTGGCGGATCGTTTCGATCGCAGGCGGATCCTCGTGGTCAGCAATTTATTCACCGCGGTTGCGTCCGGCGGATTTCTGATGCTGGCGCTGACGGGGACCCATGTTCTCTGGGCGTTCTACGTGGTGCTGATGCTGTTCGGAGCGGCGCGCGCTTTTGCGGGGCCGGCGTCGCAGTCGTTCGTGCCGCTACTGGTGCCGCAAGATCAATTTCCGCAAGCCGTCGCGTGGAACTCCTCGACGTCGCAAGTCGCAGTGATAGCAGGGCCGGCGCTCGGCGGCGCGATTTATATTCTCGGACCGGCGGTGGATTACGGCATCTGCACGATCCTGTTCGTGGCGATCGCGATCGTGTTTATCGGAATCCAAAGCCGCGGCGTGCGCTACGAGGCTGAGGCCAATACGACGGTGTTCGAACGGATTACCGCCGGAATCGCCTACGTCTGGCGCAAGCCGCTGGTCCTCGGCGCGTTCTCGCTGGATTTGTTCGCAGTGCTGCTCGGCGGCGCGACCGCACTGCTTCCGATCTACGCGCGCGACATTCTGCACGTCGGTCCGTTGGGACTCGGAGTGTTGCGCAGCGCGCCCGCGCTCGGCGCCGCGATGCTCGGGTTGATGCTCGGCAGGATGGTGCGGCAGCGGCATGCGGGGCTCGCGATGTTCGCGTGCGTCGCTATTTTCGGAATCGCGACGATCGTGTTCGGCTTGTCGACGAATTTCACCCTGTCGATCGCGGCGTTGTTTGTGCTCGGCGCGTCGGACATGGTGAGCGTTTACGTGCGGACTACGTTGACGCAGCTGGCGACGCCCGACGCGATGCGCGGGCGGGTCAGCGCGGTGAACAGGCTGTTCGTCGGCGCGTCGAATGAGCTGGGCGAGTTCGAATCAGGCGTCACGGCGACGTGGTTCGGCACGGTGCCGGCGGTGGTGATTGGCGGCGTCGGCACGCTGGTGATCGTCGCCGTGTGGTATCGGATGTTTCCGAGCCTGCGCGAGGTGGATAGATTGTCTGACGTGGTGCCGTGAAATCGCGAAGAACAGGGTCGGGTAAATCACTTTGAAAAAAGGGCCGGCCCGAGTTCGTATTCGTAGCGCGCGAATCGGCGATGAAAGCCAGATTGAGGAGCTCTATCGCCAACTCCACGAAGACGACTACATCGGTCCCGGCACTGCCGCGATGCGCCGCGCATTGCGCGCACTATTGAAAAGACCGGACGAGATCCTTCTGGTCGCGCTCGAGAACGGGCGCATCGTGGGCACCAATCACATTCTCATCTTCAGGCACTTGGCCCGCGCGCTGAAGCCGGCCGCGATAATCGAAAACATGGTTGTGGACGCGCGCGCTCGCGGCGCCGGAGTTGGCCAGAAGCTGATGGACGCGGCGCTAAAAATCGCGCGACGTCGCGGATGCTACAGGTTGTCCCTGACCTCGAACCGCAAACGTCCAAAAGCCCATCGATTTTACGAAAAATTTGGCATGCGTCGCACGCACTACGGCTTCACGATGTACTTTGACTGAGCGTGCGAGGCTCCCGCATTACTCACGTTCAATCCACAGCCGCACCTCATCCTCATCCGCCGCGAATGACTTCCCGGCAAGGTACTCGACAAAATCATCGGCCGGCGGCGCAACGAACTCACGCCGCTCCTCCGACCGCGGATGCGTAATCGAAAGCGCCAGCGCATGCAGCGCCTGCCGCTTGAAAAATCCACCGTCGACCGCTTTGCCACCGTACAAAGGATCGCCGAGACATGGATGCCCGATCGACGCCAAGTGCACGCGAATCTGATGCATCCTGCCAGTGTCGGGCTTCACCCGCACCAGCGACGTACCAGCATCG
>DATHPL010000392.1:0-11371 GCA_035483915.1 Bradyrhizobium sp. | reverse complement strand
GTCAGGCCGTGTACGCCGATGGCGGTGAGGGCATCACGGACTTCTTCGAGCTTGAATGGCTTGATGATCGCCATAACGATTTTCATGGGTCTTAATCCCCGCTTGGACTCGGCGCTGAAGACCGAGCGATCTCGACTGAAGGTCACCACGCAGAGAAGGTCACAACGCGGGTACAGCCGACGGTGGTAGAATCAAATGCCGTGCCAGTTCCGCTGTCTGCGGAAATGTCTTTTAATACTGTGGTTTTGGCTGCCTGGTCGCTGGCCTGGAACTACGCCGTCTGGTGCAGCCTAAATGGTGGGCATTCGAGCTTATGAATTATGCACGCGCAAGGCCGCGGCTCGGCCGTGCCCAGCGGGCGAGCACAGTAACGGTATTTAGATAGGTTAGAGCTACTGCAGAGCTTCGCCGTGCTGCGAAATATCGAGCCCCTCCAGCTCCTGCTGCAGCGAAACCCGCAACGGCACGAAGAGGCTGACCAATTTGAGGAGCAGATAGGTGGCACCGGCTGTCCAGCCCAGCGTGACGGCCACGCCATAAAGCTGCGCCAGCAGCAAATGCGGATTGCCCTCGAGAAGGCCGGAAGTCCCGCCGATGGAGGCGGTCGCAAAAACTCCAGTCAGCAGGATGCCGGTCATTCCGCCGATACCATGAACACCGAAGACATCGAGCGAATCGTCATATCGCAAACGGTGTTTGAGCCAGGTGCAAGCCCAGAAACACACCAGCCCGGCGATGATGCCGATCAGGATGCCGTGCCAGGGCGCGACGAATCCAGACGCCGGCGTAATCGTTCCCAGGCCAGCAACAGCGCCCGAGATCATGCCGAGCACGGACGGTTTTCGTTGAATCGACCATTCGAGGGCGCCCCAGGTCAGCGCGCCCGCGCACGCCGCAAGATGGGTCGCGGTGATCGCCATCACCGCGCGCGAGTCGGCAGCGAGGGCTGATCCACCATTGAAGCCGAACCAGCCGACCCACAACAGCCCGGTGCCGACCACCGCAAGTGAGAGATCGAACGGCGACAGATTCTCGGTGCCAAAGCCGCGGCGTTGTCCCATCACCTTGGCTGCCACCAGGCCGCCGGTCCCGGCGCTGAGGTGAACGACGAGGCCGCCGGCGAAATCAAGGACGCCCGCTTTTCCAAGAAAACCACCGCCCCATACCCAATGGGCCAGCGGAATGTAGACCAGCATGAACCAGCCGATCGAAAACAGAAGATACGCAGAGAACCGCATCCGGTCGGCGACCGAGCCTGCAACCAACGCCACCGTGATGATCGCAAACGTCATCTGGTAGAGCATGAACAGGCATTCCGGAATCGTCTTTGCCGCTGGATGCACACTGTCCATGGTGAGCCCAACGAGAAATCCGCGTTGCAGCGTGCCGAGCCAGGGGCCGTCGCCGACGAACACCAGCGAGTAACCGAAGGCGACCCAGAGAATTGAAATCAAGGCAACGGCTGCAAGGCTCTGAGCCATCGTTGCCAGCACGTTCTTCTTGCGCACCATTCCGGAATAAAACAACGCCAGCGCCGGAATCGTCATCATCAACACGAGCCCGGTTGCGACGATCATCCAGGCAGTGTCGGCTCCATTGATTTCGGATGTTGCAGCGAAAGACGGCGTTACAGGCAAAAAGACGGAAACAAGAATAATCAGCACAGCCAGCTTCGCTGCGCGACACGAATGTGCCCTCATCAGGTATTTCCCCACCCAGATAGATTTATTTCGCAAGCCCCGGCGCCGTTGCCCGGGTGCGATGACGTCCGCGAAGCTAGAGAGCGTCGCTGTCGGTTTCGCCGGTCCGTATCCGCAGCGCATGATCAATCGGCGTCACGAAGATCTTGCCGTCGCCGATCTGTCCGGTACGCGCGCTGGACGTAATCACTTCAACCGCCTTGTCGGCGATATCGGACGAGACAGCGATTTCGATCCGCAGCTTCGGCAGAAAATTCACGACGTACTCCGCGCCGCGATAGATTTCCGTGTGACCCTTCTGACGGCCGTAACCCTTGACCTCAGTAACGGTCATGCCGTGGACGCCGATGGCGGTCAGCGCCTGCCGGACCTCGTCCAGCTTGAAGGGTTTGATAATAGCGACAACAAGCTTCATGTTCAGGCCTTCATTTTCCCGGAGCTTCGAAGGTCATCAAACCGTGAGGGGAGCACGGCGCCCATCCGGTATTTCCTCCATACCGTCCCACAATAAGTTGCGGCCTGACCGAAAAACAATTGCGAAATTGTCGCTTCGGTCGATAGTTCCCTGTAGCGGCACCGCGGCCGTCTGCCAAGACCGGATCCGTCGGTTGCGCGAGCATTGGCGTCTTGACGCGTGCAAGGGGGAAAATGCCCAACCGATCCTGGTTCTACGCCAACGGCGGCCAGCAACAGGGACCGCTTCCCGAGGCTCAATTCCGCGACCTCATTGCCCGAGGCATCATTCGCGCCGACACGCTCATCTGGACCGACGGCATGTCGGGTTGGCAAAAGGCCGGCGATATTCCCGGCCTGCTTTCTCCGGCGGCGAGGCCTCCGGCCATGCCGGGCAGAGCGCCGGCGCCCGCAGGCTCGGACAGCGGATCGTTGTCGATCGATTTCGAAATTTTGGACTTTGTCCGGCAGGCGCTGCTGTTTGTGATCGGCGCGATTTTCATCGTCCCGTTGCCATGGGTTCTTGTCAGCAGTTTGAAGTGGATCATCTCGCGCACGCGAGTGCCCGGACGACCTGATCTCACCTTCACGGGCAACGCGATGACCATCGTTTGGTGGTTCCTCGGCGCTGTCGCGTTGATCATCTTGCTCAACTTCATCGGCGGCCGGATTGCCAGCATCATCTCGTTCCTGATCGAGGTCGGACTGGGCTGGCTTGCTATCAGATGGTTTTTGGCCAACCTGGCGTCGGACGGCCAGCCTTTGGGGCTCAGCTTTGCCGGCCCGTATTGGACCTATCTGGGCTGGAACTTCCTCGGCGCCCTGTCCGCCATCACCATCATCGGCTGGGCGTGGGTGTTCACGGCGCAGACCCGCTGGATCTACCGCAACATCGAAGGCACGCGACGCGAGATCGTCTTCAAGGCCACCGGCCTGGAATATCTCTGGCGCGCCGTTGTCGTTTTTTTCGGATGCGCTTTCATCATCCCGATTCCCTGGGTGGTGCGCTGGATGATGGGATGGCTCGCTTCACAGACCGTGTTGGCTGAGAGAGGCACTTACGAGGACGCCTGAGGCGGAGTTGGCTTGCGCTCGCGCAGCGATCCTTCCTGGGCGACGGACGCCACCAGCGTGCCATCCTGCTTGAAGATCATGCCGCGGGTCAGGCCGCGGCCGCCCTGCGCGCTCGGTGAGTCCTGGGCGTAGAGCAGCCATTCGTCGGCGCGAAACGGCCGGTGAAACCACATCGCGTGATCGAGGCTCGCCGCCATCATCCGCTTGTCGAACAAAGTGCGGCCGTAGCGGGCCATGGCCGCGTCCAGCAGCGAGAAATCCGACGCATAGGCCAGCGCGCACATGTGAAGCGCCGGGTCATCCGGCAACTTCGCGGCGGTGCGGATCCAGACATGGATGCGTCCGTCCTCGATCTTCTGGCCGAAATAGCGGCCGAGCTCGACCGGCCGCAACTCGATTGGCCGGTCGGATTCGTAGTAGCGACGAATGAATTCCGGCATGTCGCGGAACATCGGCTGCTTGGCTATTTCCTCGGCGGTGAGTTTCTCCGGCGCAGGCACGTCCGGCATCTTGTCCTGGTGATCGAATGCGCTGGGTTCCTCGACATGAAACGACACCATGATGGAGAAGATCGCGTGGCCATGCTGGATCGCGGTGACCCGCCGGGTCGAGTAGCTCTTGCCGTCGCGCAATCTCTCGACTTCATAGATGATCGGGATCTGCGGATCGCCCGGCAGAATGAAGTAGCAATGCAGGGAATGCGGCAACCGGCCCTCGACCGTGCGGCACGCCGCGACCAGGGCCTGCCCGATCACCTGTCCGCCGAAAACCCGCTGCCAGCTGGTTTTCGGGCTGTTGCCGCGAAACATGTTCACTTCGATCGGCTCGAGATCGAGGATGGAGATCAGGTCAATCAGGCTCTTAGACATCGGAGGCTTTCCATAAAGACCAGCCCTTGCTTATAGGGCCTGTTTCGCCCAGCTATAATAAGGTAGCAAGCCGGACCACTGGTTTCACAGGTTCGAGTAGGTCGGTCCAACATGTCCGTACAGCGAGGCATTGTCATCTGTGGCGGCGCATTGGCTGGGCTGGCGCTGGCGCTGGCGCTCCGTCAGGGCCTTGGACCCGAGCTTCCCATCGTCGTCGTTGATCCGGCGCTTGATGCCAGACCCAGCCGTGATCCACGCGCCACCGCCATCGTTGCCGCCTGCCGCCGGCTTTTCGAGGCGATCGGTGTTTGGAGCGAGGTCGCGGCCGGTGCACAGCCGATCCTGGATATGGTTGTCACCGATTCCAAACTGGAAGACGCCACGCGGCCGGTATTCCTCACGTTTTCGGGAAACGTCGAGCCGGGTGAACCGTTCGCGCACATGGTCGAGAACCGCTATCTGATCGACGCGCTGGTTCAGCGCGCGACCGCCGAGGGGATCGACCTTCGCGGTCTTGCGGTTTCCGATTTTACCGCGCGCAGCGACGGTGTCGCCGTGACGCTTTCGGACGGCAATATCATTGAAGCGAGCCTTTTGGTGGCCGCCGACGGCGCGCGCTCGAAACTGCGCGAGCGTGCCGGAATTGCCACCCACGGCTGGGATTACGATCAGTCCGGAATCGTGGTCACGGTCGGCCATGAGCGCGATCACCATGGCCGCGCTGAAGAGCATTTCCTTCCCTCGGGCCCTTTTGCGATTCTGCCGCTTTCCGGAAAACGGTCATCGCTGGTCTGGACCGAAAAACGCGCCGAGGCCGCGCGGATCACGGCACTTGGCGAACAGGAGTTTCACGGCGAACTCGAGCGGCGGTTTGGTTTGCACCTCGGCGAAGTGAAGGCGCTCGACAAGCCTCGCGCGTTTCCGCTCGGTTATTTCGTCGCGCGTTCCTTTATCGGCGATCGTCTGGCATTGGTCGGCGATGCCGCCCATGTCATCCATCCGATCGCAGGCCAAGGGCTCAATATGGGCTTGAAGGATGTGGCCGCGCTTGCCGAGGTGGTCGTCGATGCCGCCCGGCTTGGTATCGATCCTGGCCAGGCCGATGTGCTCGAGCGCTATCAACGCTGGCGGCGGTTCGACACCATGGCGATGGGCTTCGCGACCAACTCGCTCAACTTCCTGTTCTCCAACGAATCGACGCTGCTGCGCACCGTGCGCGATATTGGCTTGGGCCTGGTCGATCGCGCGCCGCCGCTGAAGGGCCTGTTCATTCGCCAGGCCGCCGGCCTTGCGGGTGAGATTCCCAGGCTCTTGAAGGGCGAAGTGCTTTAAAAGCGTTTTCGAGCGAAGCATGCCCTCGGACTTGATCCGGGGGTGGGAACCGGTTCGCGTTAAGAAAACGCGTCAAAAAAGAGCCCGGTGGATCCCATCGAAACCGAATAGGCTCTAAGAACTTTTCAGCGGGTATCGCCCGCCTGAATGAAAGCCGCGACCGCATCGAGTATCGTGACGTCGAGTGCGCGGTCCGGCTGATTGTAAGCGGCGAGATTGTCGCTGTCGTCTGTGACATCGACCAGGATATGGTTCATATCCGGCACCCAAAGCGTTTTCGCCAACGGCGAAGCGGCGGAAAGCGCGACAAAATCCAATCGCGCCACCTGCAAGTCGCGCCCGCCGCCGACGATCAATGTCGGCTTCTCGATCGATTTCAGGGGATCGATCGGATCGATAGTGAAGGCCGAGGCGAGACTGGGCTGCATCGAGGGCGCGATGGAAAGACCGCGTGGCGGCGGATCGACGATCTGTCCGGCCATGATGCTGTCGATCGCCTTCAGGATAGGATCGAGAACGTCAGGCGGAATTTGCCTTTTCTCGAGTTGCGCCTTCAAAAGGTCTCCCTGACGGCGCGCTGCGGTGACGAGCAGCACCAGGCGATCGACCTGCACCTGCCGCGCGGCGAGGATTGCCACCAGACCGCCTTCGCTGTGCCCGATCACCACCACGTGGCCGAATTTTCCGCTGCTGCGTAAATAATTCACCAGCGATACGGCGTCGTCGACGTAGTCCTTGAACCGAAAGTCCTCCGGCTTTCCGAATTCCGGCTTCCATCCGCCGGCGCCGCGCTTGTCATAGCGAAGCGTAGCAATCTTTCGCTCCGCCAGTTGCTCGGCGAGCTTCTTCAAGGTTGCGGGCTTGGCCTGCGGGCCGTTGCCGTCATGATCGGTGGATCCGGAACCGGCGATCAACAGCGCTACCGGCGGATGTTCGACATCGGGCGGGGTCATCAAGAACGCATCGAGATTGCCGATACGAACCTGAGTCTCGTTTGCCGATGCATCTGACATTGCGCCGCAAAGGCGCAAGATGGCCAACGCGACGATAAGCCCGCGTCCGCGCATGGCTAATCTATCTTTCTCGCTTCTTCGGGCAGCATGATCGGAATGCCGTCGCGGATCGGATAAGCAAGCTTCGCCGTCCGCGAGATCAATTCCTGCCGCGCTGCGTCGTATTCGAGCGCGCCTTTGGTCATTGGGCAGACCAGGATTTCGAGCAGCTTGGGGTCGACGGTGCCTTCGGGGCGTTCGGGCGCGGCAGTCATGCTCCGGTCTCCGGCATAGCGGTCCGATTCAATATCCGCCCCCTGTATCATATTCGGCCGGGACGTATAGCCATCGAGCGGGCGGGATCGACAACATTTCCGCCTCGCCAACTCGGTAAAGGAAGCTCGAAAACAACCGATCAATTGCAACAGGAACTACTAGGCAAATTCCAACAATTCTTCGGTAAAACCGACGAACTGCCAAGTGGTCTGCAATGCGGGCGGGGTAAGGATCAAAATGTTTGCAAATCGACGCCAGAGCGAACGCCGCGTGTGCCGGAGCTTCGCCAAAATCCAGTTCGGAACGGGTTCGTTGCCACGCGACTGTACCATCACCGACATTTCGTCGGGTGGTGTGAAGGTCATTGCCGAGCATCTCGACGTTCCCAGCGAATTCACCATCTTCATGTCGGAAGGCCGGCCGCGCCAATGCCGCCTCGCATGGCGGATCGGCCACGAATTCGGTGCACAATTCGTTGATTAACGCGAATGACGTAAAAGCGGCCATTCGCGGGCGCCGAGCCACCGGCTTAACCGGAATTTAGGGTTAATGCTGCAAGCATTTCTGGATCGAGTGCCCGCCTAAGGTCCCAGAAATGTTTCCGTTATTGTCCCGGTTGCCCGGCCCCTCGAGATTGCGTGCCGTGGCGGCGGTGTCGGCCGTTCTGCTTCTGGGGCTTTGTGGATGCCAGACCGACGGGCTGTCGGACATCACGGGATCGCTCGGCGACAAAGCCGATAAAACGACTCCCGCCAAAAGCCTGGAATTCTACCAGGAACGCCATCGCGCCAATCCCAACGACGCCGAGGCGGCGTTGAACTACGGGAAAGCGCTGCGCACCTCCGGGCAGCGGTCTCAGGCGGTCGCGGTGCTGGAGCAGGCCACGATCGCCCATCCCGACAACAAGGCTTTGCTGGCGGGTTATGGGCGCGCGCTGGCAGACAACGGCAATTTCCAGCAAGCGTTTGAAGTTCTCGGCCGCGCCCACACGCCCGAAGATCCCGACTGGCGAATTCTGTCCGCGCAGGGCGCGGTACTCGACCAACTCGGTCGCGGTGAGGAAGCACGGCAATATTATGCGAGCGCGCTGCGCATTGTGCCGGATGAGCCGTCGGTTCTGTCCAACCTCGCGCTCTCTTATGTTCTTTCCAAGGATCTCGCCAAGGCGGAAGAAACGCTGCGCCACGCCAACAGCCGCGCCGATGCCGATCCGCGCGTAAGGATGAATCTCGCTTTGGTGGTGGGCCTGCGCGGACATATGGCTGAGGCCGAAAGCCTAGCGAAAGAGGGCCGGCCTCCGGAGGAGGCGGCCGCCAATGTCGCTTACTTGAGACGGATGCTGGCCAAGCAGGCGGCCGCGAAAACCGCCTCTGGCGGCGGCGCGCGGGCGGACTAAGCCTGCCAGGCTTATTGCGGCGCGCCGTCGTTTCAGCCTTTTGCGCGCAGCTTATTGATCAGCGGAGAGAACAGCGAGCCCCGCGGCTTCTTCGGTTCGCCGCGCCCGGTGATCTGGTTTGCGATCTGGACGAACGTCTTGCTGATGCGGTGACGGGCGGAGATCTCGGCGATCATCTGGCCGTTATTGGCCGCGGTGCCGAACATCTTCGGGTCGAACGGGATTGAGGCAAGCGGCGGACCCTCGATGGCCTTGGCGAATTCGCGCGGGCTGATTTCCGGCCGCTTCGACATGCCGACCTGGTTGAGACAATAGAGCGGGGGCCTGTCGTTGGGACGCGCTGCCTTGAGCATACTCAACATGTTCTTGGCATTGCGCAGATTGGCGAGGTCGGGTTCGGCAACGATCAGAATATCGTCGGCGCCGACCAGTGCGCGTCGTGTCCATCCCGACCATTGATGAGGGATGTCGAGGACGATCACCGGAGTCGTAAGCCGCAAGGTGTCGAAAATCGCATCAAAGGCGTCGGCGCCGAAGTCATAGACGCGGTCGAGCGCCGCCGGCGCGGCCAGCAGGTTCAGATGGTCGTGGCATTTCGACATCAGACGTTCGATGAACGCGCTGTCGGGTCGTTCGTTGGCAAACACCGCGTTGGCGATGCCCTGCAACGGATCCTTGTTGTAGTCGAGGCTGGCGGTGCCGAATGCGAGGTCGAGGTCGATGACCACCGAATCCAGCGCCAGGTCGCGCGCGAGCGCCCATGCGACGTTGTGGGAGATGGTAGAGGCACCGACGCCGCCCTTGGCGCCGACGACCGCGATGATCCGGCCGACCGCGACCGCTTCGGAAGCCGAGAACAAGCCGCAGATGGCGCGGACCACATCGAGCGTGGCAACCGGCCCGATCACATAATCGCTGACGCCGCGTCGCACCAGGTCGCGGTAGGGCGCGACATCGTTGTCGCTGCCGATCACGACGACGCGGGTTCCGGCATCGCAAACGGTGGCGAGTTCATCGAGACCGGCAAGAATGTTTTCGCCGGCCTTGGTCTCCAGAATGATGACGTTCGGGGTCGGGATGCTGTGATAGGTGTCGATGGCGGCAACGACGCCGCCCATCTTGATCGTGAGATGCGCTTTGGCCAGACGGCGGTCGAGACCCGCCGACTGCACCGCATCGGCGGTCGTCGTGGTCTCGCAGAAAGCTTGCACCGACACCCGCGGAGCTGGCGCGATATAATCGTCGCTTAGCGGGGGGAGAGCATCCAGATCGTCGGAATCGTCACGCTCGGAGATCATTTGCCTGTATCGCTGAGTTTGGCCTTGTCGGCTTCGGGATAATCGGTCGTGGTCGTCGTACCCTTGCGGTATTTGTCAAAGCCTTCGGTACGCCGCGCCGTGTAGGAGGGAGTTTCCGGGCGCGGCTGCACGAGGTCCGCCGGGTTTTCCACCATCGCCGCCATGTTACGCTGATAGGCACAGCCGAAGTTGTAGTAGGATTTGTTCTCGAAATAGTTCGGGTCCTTGATCGAAGGTCCGAGATCCTCAGGCCAGACCCCACATGGACCGGCCACGGCAGCCATTCTCGGATAGGTCAAGCGAACGGTCGCAAGTGTCCTGGGATCGTCCGGGGTGTAGTGGCGCAGCTTGATTCCATCCCGCGGCACGCCGCCCGCTTCCAAAAGCGCCCTTGCTTCATGGACCGCGCTTTCCGCTGCGCGAGCATTCGACGTATTGGCCGGCACATCGACGATGATGGCGCCGGTCCCTTCGGTGACCCAGGTCCGCGCGAGCCCTATGACATCGGCGCGTTGGGTGGCCGACAGCCCGCCGCGCGCGTGGCCGACGAATAGAACGATGGAGCGATCGGCTTCCTGGACCGTGATCGGATGCCGCAGCCGGTAATCTTCCGGAGCAGCGCCGCGCGTCGGCGTCGCCACGCTTCCGGTGGTCTCGGAACAGGCCCCCAGGATGACCGAAAGGCCGAACATCACGCCGAGGAGGCGCAGTGCGCGGTAGCGATCGAGCGATGTGTTGCTGGTCATCGTGCTGTCCCCCGCCACGCCGTCTCAGTCGATGATGAAGCCGAAATTGGCTTGATAGTTTCCGATCGGTTCGACCCGTGCCGGAACGCCGTAAATGCGATTGATCTGCGCAAACAACGCCGACTGGGAATCCGACGACGGCGCAAAACCGTCATCCGGCCGCGACAACTCCTTCTGCGCCACCGCGCGCACCACATAGGGGGTGACGATGACCATCAGCTCAGTCTGGTTGTTGACGTAGTCCTGGCTCCGAAACAGCTGTCCGAGCACGGGGATCTGATCGACGCCCGGCATTCCGTTGACGGCTTGTTTGGTCTGCTCCTGGATGAGCCCTGCCATCGCCAGCGAGCCGCCGGAGGGAATTTCAAGCGTCGTTTCCGCACGGCGGGTCTTGATTGACGGGACACTGACGCCGCTGATGTTGATGGAATTGTCGGTCGAGATTTCGGAGACTTCGGTCATCACGCGCAGGCTGATCTTGCCCTCGGTCAGTACGACCGGCGTGAAGTTGAGCGAGATGCCGAACTTCTTGAAGGCGATCGATGGCGCGCACTGCCCGACAGAACCGGCGGCAGTCGTTTGGCAGGTCACTCCGGTCGGGAAAGGAAATTCGCCGCCGACGATGAAGGTTGCGGCTTCGCCGGAAATGGCCGTCAGATTCGGCTCGGCGAGGGTGCGAACCACGCCGGCGCTTTCCATCGCGCGCAAGGTCGCTTTCACCGTCGGCGTGGAGCCGAACGAGGTGGCCACCGAGTTGCCGGAGACCAGCGGCGAGCCGCTGGCAGTGAACGGGTTGGTATTGTTGAAAGTCACCGCCGCATTGCCGTAATTCAGGCTGGCGCTGAGATCGATGCCCATCTGTTTGATGATCGAGCGCGCGACCTCGGCGACCGTGACCTTCAGCATCACCTGATCGCGGCCGCGGACCACGATCGAGTTGACGACCTTGTCGGGACCGCCCGCCAGCCGCCCGGCGAGGTCGCCGGCCTGCTGCGCCTCGATCGGCGTGGCCGCCCAGCCCGACAGCACCACGCCGTCGGCAACGCCTTCGATCTGGATGTCGGCGTTCGGCATGGTCTGCTTCAGCGCGGCACGCACGCCGTTGAGGTCGCGTTTGACGGCGATATCATAGGCGGCAATCTGCTGGCCCGCGGCATCGAAGAACACGATATTGGTCTGGCCGACTGCGGCGCCGATGATATAGGCGCGCTGGGCGGAGCGGACGACGGCGTTGG
>DATHPL010000391.1:0-1919 GCA_035483915.1 Bradyrhizobium sp. | reverse complement strand
GGTGGGCGGCACGATCGATGGAGGCGGCGCGATCGCTGATCAATTCGACATTCTGGTCGCGGTAGAATTTGTCGGGACGGAACATCAGGCTGTCGGGACGCCCCTCGCCTTTGAGATACGCCTTGGACAGAGGCGGCCGCTGATAGGGCAGATGCGCCTCGTCGTTGATCAGGCAGATGCGTTCGCCAAAGCCGTGCTGGCGCAGGGAGACGGCAACCTGGAAACCGGCGTGGCCGGCGCCGACGATCAAGACAGTTTTTTGGGTCATCCGATGAGACTGGCACGATATGAGTTGAATTGAAGCTATCTTGCAGGCTCCGCCGGAGATTGTCACCATCGGCCTTGCGAAAGCCTGGCAACCCCATCAGCCCGAGACCTCCACGATGGCCCAAATCGACGACACAACCGGCGCTCCGCCGTCCGATCCGGCGCTGCTCGCCATCGATGGCGCGGTTGCGACGATCACGCTCAACCGCCCCGCGACCTTCAACTCGATCGATCTTTCGATCGCCAAGCGGCTGAGGGAATTCGCCGCCGAGGTCGAAGCGTCCGACGAGATCAAAGTACTCGTGATCGAAGGCGCCGGCCGCGCATTTTGCGCCGGCGGCGACCTTCAGACCCTTGGGGCGGCAGCCGCAGCCGACACGATCGCGCCTGTCGTCGGCGAGTTGCTGCATCATTACCACGCCTTCATCGCCGCCCTCCTGCGAATGCCCAAGATCGTGGTCGCCAGCGTCCATGGCTCGGCGGCGGGCGCCGGCTTCTCGCTCGCCTTCATGGCCGATCTCTGCATCGCCGCTGATGACGCGCGCTTCACACCCGCTTACGCCAAGCTTGGCGTGTCACCCGACGGCGGTGGCACGGTAGGCCTGACGGCTGCCGTCGGTCCACGACGGGCACTACAAATTTTTCTCACCGAGGACCATTTTTCGGCCGCGCAAGCCATGCAATGGGGTCTCGTCGTCAAGATGGTTCCCGCGCCGGAACTAAAAGCCGCCACGCGCGAACTGGCGCTTCGGCTGGCACAAAACGCACCGTCCGCGATCGCTGCCACCAAACGGCTGATCCAGCACGCTCCGAAAAACTCGATCGAGCATCAACTCGATGCCGAGCGCGACGCGATCATCGACTGCATGCACACGGAGGAATTCCGGGCCGCGATCGGGAAGTTCATGCAAAAGGGGAAATAGCCTTCCCCTCATGGTGAGGAGGCGCTCTCGCGCCGTCTCGAACCATGAGGCCGCAGTTGGGCCTTATCCTTCGAGACGCGCGCTGCGCTCCTCAGGATGAGGAGCAGCATGAACGCAGAACTCAATTCGGACAGATATAGCCGGTGCCCGCCGGCGACTTGAAACAGCCGACTGATTCAGGAATCATGTGCTTGGGCAGCCAGAGCACCACCTTCGGGAAATAGATCGTGAAGGTGATGGTGACGAGGAACACGACGTAAATCGGCAGCGCCGCGCGCAATGCTTTGGAGAACGGCACGCCGACAAATTTCGACGCCATCAGCAGCACGAGCCCGTAGGGCGGCGTGATCAAGCCGAACGCCAGCGTCGCGATCAACACCACGCCCATGTGCACGCCGTTGATATCGCCGGCCTGGGTCAGGGTATTCACCAGCGGCATGAAGATGATGATGGTCGGTACCGGCTCGATGAAATCGCCGATCACCGTGAACAGCAGCACCAGCAACAACATCATGTACTGGGGGTCGTTGCCGGCAATCGAGGTGATCCAGTCGGCGATGACGATCGCGCCGCGCAAATAAGCCAGCATCCAGCCAAAAGCGTTGGCGGCGCCGATGGTGATCAACGGCAGCGAGAAGATCAGTCCGGCCAGACAGAAGTCATAGGGGATCTTCCTGAAATGTCCGCGGTTGAGCGCGGGGATCACGACCGCGATGATCCAGATCACCG
>DATHPL010000390.1:0-12190 GCA_035483915.1 Bradyrhizobium sp. | reverse complement strand
GCGCCGGCCTCGATCGCCGCGCGCCAATAGTCATTGACCACGAGCCTTGCGTTGGTGCCATGGATAACATCGAGCGCGTCCTTCACCGTCTGCAGCGCATCCGATTTGCTCAGATTCTTCGCGCGGAGCTGGATGGTGCCGACGCCAAGCAGCGCAAGCCGAGCGACCCAGGCGACGCTATCGACGACGGGATAAAAGCGATCAGGATACGGCATGCCAGAACGGGGTCCCAACGACAGGGGTTGAAGGGGAGGCGAAGTCGCGTGCTTCCATGAGGCCAGCCTCGAACGCGGCGCGGCCAGCCTCGACGCCGTGACGGAAAGCTGTCGCCATCGCGACGGGATCGGCGGCCTTCGCGATCGCGGTGTTGAGCAGCACCGCGTCGTAGCCGAGTTCGAGCGCGCGGGCGGCGTGGCTCGGCGCGCCCAGGCCGGCATCGACCACGAGTGTGATGTCCGGCAAACGGTCGCGCAGCAATTTGAGCGCATCGGGATTGATGATACCCTTTGCGCTGCCGATCGGCGCGGCCCAGGGCATCACCACCTTGCAGCCGGCATCGACCAGCCGCATTGCGACGGATAAATCCTCGGTGCAATAGGGGAATACCTCAAAGCCGTCCTTGATCAGGATATCGGCCGCTTCGACCAGGCCGACCACATCGGGCTGCAGCGTGTCGTCGTCGGCGATCACCTCGAGCTTGATCCAGGAGGTGCCAAACAATTCGCGCGCGAGTTTCGCCGTCGTCACCGCCTCGCGTACGCTGCGGCAGCCGGCCGTGTTGGGCAGCACCGTGACGCCAAGCTCGCGGATCAGATTCCAGAACGCATCGCCGGTCTTGCCGCCGGCAGCCTCGCGCCGCAGCGACACGGTGACGATCTCGCTGCCCGCGGCGCGGATCGCGTTCTGCATGATCGCCGGCGACGGGTATAGCGCCGTGCCGATCAGGAGGCGGGAAGAAAAGGTTTTGTCGTAGAAAGTGAGTGGCATTTCAGTTTCCAAAACGATAGGTCGTCATCCCCGCGAAAGCGGGGATCCAGTATTCCAGAGCAGTAGAGATTGAGCCGACAATCCGCGGCGTACTGGATCGCCCGATCAAGTCGGGCGATGACGGCGGAGCGTGCTGAAGCATCGATACCATCCTCAGCCTCCCTGCCGCGGCGTGATGATTTCGATCTCGTCGCCGCTCTTGATCTGCGTCTCGGCCCAGCGGCTTTTCGGCAGCACGTCGTAATTCACCGCGATGGCAAAGTGCGTGCCCTCATAGTCGAGTTCACCGAGCAGCGCATCGACGCGCGTTGACGCAATCTCGCGCGCCTCGCCGTTGATGATCACGCGCATTGCATCACCTCGTTGTCGATGGTGCCGCGCTCGACATAGCCGAGCGTGAGTTCGGCGAGCGCCGGCGCCAGCAGGAAACCGTGGCGATAAAGCCCGTTCACCGCGATCTTCTCGTTGTTCACCGCAATGCGCGGCAGGTTGTCAGGGTACGCCGGGCGCAGCCCCGAGCCGAATTCGAGGATGCGCGCTTCGGCAAAGGCCGGATGCACCGCATAGGCCGCACCCAATAGCTCAAGCGCGGAGCGGACGCTGACGCCGCTACTTTCATTTTCGATCGAGGTCGCGCCCAGCATGAAGCGGTGATTGCCGCGCGGGATCACGTAGAGCGGGAAGCGCGGATGCATCAGCCGCACCGGGCGCGACAGTTCGACTTCGTCGGTTTCGATCAGGATGAGTTCGCCTTTGACGCCGCGAAGCTCGCTCTGATCCTTGCGTGCCGCGAGCCCGCGGCAATCGATCACGATGCCTTCGATATCCGCAGGTTCGACCTTGCTGTCGAACTGGATGGTGCCGCCGGCCTGCCGAATGCGCGCATGCAGTTCGGGAAGAATTTTGCGCGGCTCGACATGGCCTTCGTCGGGGTAAAAAAGCCCTTCGCGAAAGCGCCCTTCCAGCGACGGCTCGATTTCACTGATGCCTTGCGCGTCCAATCGCTGATAACCGCTCGTCAGCCGCGCGAAACGCTCGAAATCGGCGCGGTCGCGCGCATGCGCGACCACCAGCGAGCCGTTGAAGGGGACCAGCGGAAAATGCTCGCGCCAGAGCTTTAGCGAACGCAGGCCGAGGCGGACGATCACGGGCTCGGCGCCTTCGGCCTCGCAATAGGGCGCAAGCATGCCGCCGGCCCAGTGGCTGGTGGATTGCGTCATCGCGGCGTCACTGCGCTCGTGTAGCGTGACGCTGCGGCCGGAGCTTGCAAACAACAGCGCTTGCCAGGCGCCCGCGATGCCGGCGCCGATGACGGAAATCGGGGATTGCCCCCGCTGGTTAGTCGAACTCTGGTACATCCCTGTCCCTTCGCCGGCATGACCCGGATCAGGTTCAAAGGGTCACCGCGGTCTCTGGACCCGTGAAACGGGATAGAGGATGCGGTCTCTCAGCTCCTCGTCGGAGCTCCCCTCGGAACAGCCTCAATTTAGGCCGATGTGCGGAAGTGTCAACGCGTAGAAGCGGGAACACCACTGATTGCATAGCCGGGACGCTTCACAGGCGTGCCCCCTCAGCGGGGCATGACGTCATTCCGCACCGTATCCGGGACGCGCGATTCCGCCCGTTGCCGTTTGGCGGCGTAGTAATAGCCGCCCGCGTAGTAGCGGACCGCCCGGTCGTGATCGCCGCCTGCGGCGCGATAGGCGCCGGCGAGGTATTTTACCGCATAAGCGAGATTGGTATCGGGATCGCGCAGTCCCTCGGCGGTGCCGGTGTAGCCAAGGCCGCGCGCGGTCGCGAGCTTGATCTGCATCAGCCCGATCGTGCCGCCGCGTCCGACCAGGTGTGCGTTGTAACGGCTCTCGCGCACGATCACCCGATGCACCAGCGCGACCGGCACGCCATTGGCTTGCGCATGCTTGGCGACCAGATCCTCATATTGGCTGCGCTGGGCGAAGGCCCTTTCCGGGCAGAGCAAGGCGATAGCGAAAGCGAGCGACGTGAGGGTTAACAGAGGCTTCATAGAATAGGCGACCTTTCGGCCGAAAGCCGGCCTGCTTTCGGTATCGAATGCGGTGGAGGCGGCAAGGATGTGGCGAAAAGCCACCTTTGTGGCCCGATGTAGGCCCATCGCGCCAGCCCGGTTTACCAGGAATTATGCCCTGATGTGCTTCGATCCGCGCCAGATCTCGAGCATGAGCCGGAAAAGTGTGTAGCGGTTTTCCGAACAGATCATGCTCAATCAAAAGGGCATTACGGAAAGCTTCCATGTCGTTGGCAGCCGTCGACATCGCGCCAGACACAAAGGCCATACGCGGATCGTTGCCGCTATGGGTCGGCGTCGTGAGCTATGCGGTGCTGATCATCAGCGGCGACCGCCTGCTGCTCGATCCCGACACGCAATGGCAGATCACGGTCGGGCAATGGATCCTCGACCATCACGCGGTGCCCCACACCGACATCTATTCCTTCACCATGCGCGGCGCGCCCTGGATTTCGACGCAGTGGCTGGCACAGGTTCTCTACGCCGAGGTCTATGCGTGGTTCGGCTGGACCGGGCCGGTGGTGCTGGCGGCGGCGGCGATCGCATCGGCTTTCGCGCTACTCGCACGCTTTCTCGACCGCTATCTGCGCGAGAGCACCACGCTGGTGTTCGTGGTTGCCGCATTGTTGCTGACGCTGCCGCATCAATTGGCCCGGCCGCATGTGCTGGCGTTTCCGCTGCTGATTGCCTGGATCGGCGGACTGATCGATGCCGCCGATCGGCGCGCCGCACCGTCGTTCTGGCTGCTGCCGCTGATGGCGCTGTGGGCCAACCTTCACGGCGGCTTTGTCTTCGGTCTGGCGATGATCGCACCGATCGCGCTCGATGGCGTGGTCAACGCGCAAGCCGGCGATCGAATGAGACTGGCGGTGCGATGGGCTGTTTTTGCTGTGCTGGCGCTCGGTGCCGGCTGCTGCACACCCTATGGCTGGAACGCGCTGCTTGCGTCAGAAAAGATCCTCTCGCTCGGCAGCGCACTGCCGTTGATCGTGGAATGGAAGCCGGCCGATTTCAACGGCATCGGCCCACTCGAAATATGTCTGCTGCTTGGCATCGGGCTTGCGCTGTTCCATGGGCTGACCTTGCCGCCTATCCGCATTTTGATGCTGCTTGGTCTGCTGCATATGGCTCTCGCGCAAGGCCGCGCCGCCGAGATTTTGGGGTTGGTCGGGCCGCTGGTGCTCGCCGCTCCGATCGCGCGGCAGATGGGAGGCGACGCAGCTGACGACACGGGCGCAGCGCCGCCGTCGCGCCTGATGCTGGCGGGGCTGGCGCTGGCGCTGTTCGCAGGCACAGTGGCAGCGGCCTCGCTGAAATCGTTCGCGCCCAATACGCGTGGCACGCCGGTCGCGGCGGTTGCGCAATTGAAATCGCTGCATCTGTCGCGCGTCTTCAACGACTACGATTTCGGCGGCTATCTGATTGCGAGCGGCGTTGCGCCCTTCATCGACGGCCGGACCGAGCTCTATGGCGAGAAGTTCTTTGTCGACCACAACAATGCTTCCGGCTTGATGGCGCCGGAAAACCTGTTTCGCCTGCTCGATGAGTATCAGATCGAGGCGACACTGATGCGCACCCAAAGTGCCGCGACCAAGCTGCTCGACCACATGGATGGCTGGCAGAAAATCTACAGCGACGATATCGCTACCATCCATCTTCGCAAAGCAGGGGCGGTGCACGCGGCTGAGCCCGCAATTGAAGGGAAATTGCGCCCATGACGTTGGCTTCCGCCGACATCGCACCGGAGACCAAAGTCCTGCGTGGATCGCTGCCGCTGTGGTTCGGCGTTGCCGTCTATGTGCTGCTGATCGCGGCTGGCAACAAGCTGCTCAACGACCCTGATACGATGTGGCATGTCACCCTCGGACAGTGGATCCTCGACCATCGCGCGGTGCCCCACACCGACGTCTATTCTTTCACCATGCGTGGCCAGCCCTGGAATTCGATGTACTGGCTGTCCCAGGTGCTCTACGCCGAGGTCTATGCGTGGTTCGGCTGGACCGGGCCGGTGGCGCTGACGGCCGCCGCGAGCGCGGTGACCTTCGCGCTTTTGGCGAAACTCCTGAGCCGGAATCTGAACGAAACCGCGACGATCGTTTTCGTCGCCGCGGCGTTCGCTTTGACCGCGCCGCACCTTTTGGCGCGGCCGCATGTGCTGGCCCTGCCGGTCATGGTGGCATGGATCGGCGGATTGATCGACGCCGCCGACCGACGCGCGGTGCCGTCCTTCTGGCTGCTGCCGCTGATCGCTCTCTGGGCCAACCTGCACGGCGGCTTCATCTTCGGCCTGATGATGATCGCGCCGGTCGCGCTTGACGCGGTCGTCGGTGCTGACGGGGCCGCGCGGAAATCGCTGGCGCTGCGCTGGGTGGCATTCGGTCTTGCGGCGCTGGTTGCGGCGTGTTGCACGCCGTATGGCTGGAATTCGATGGTGGAGCCGATCAAAATCCTGGCCTTGGGAAATTCGTTGCCGTTGGTCATGGAATTTCGGCCGGTTGATTTCGGTAAACTCGGCACCTTCGAAATCTGTCTGTTGCTCGGCGTCGGGTTTGCGTTGTTGCGAGGCATCCGACTGCCGTTGACGCGCATCCTGCTTTTGCTCGGATTGCTTCACATGGCGCTGTTCCAGAGCCGGGCTACCGAAATGCTGGCGCTGCTGGCGCCGCTCGTTCTTGCTACCCCGCTTGCTTCCCAGATCGGTGGCGCGGAGAAGTCCGCTTCGCATTCATGGAAGCCCATCCGCGGCTTGATCGCGGTCGGTCTGGCCTTGGTGCTGGCGGCAGGCACGATAGGCTGTGCCGCAATGCATCGCTTCGCGCCCAATACGGTTAATTCGCCGGTCGTGGCGGTGAGCGAACTGAAGAAGCTCAGCCTTGAGCGCATCTTCAACGATTATGACTTCGGCGGCTATCTGGTCGCCAGCGGCGTTGCCCCCTTCATCGACGGCCGCACCGATGTCTATGGGAAAGAGTTCTTCGTCGATCATCACAACGCGTCCGAACTGATCGAGCCCAACAGTCTGTTCCGCCTGCTGGACGAGTATCAGATCCAGGCGACGTTGATGCGCACGCAAACTGCGGCGACCAAGCTGCTCGATCACATGGACGGCTGGCAGAAAATCTACAGCGACGAGGTCGCCACGGTCCACCTTCGCAAAACGGGTACACTGCACACGGTGGAACCCGCAGTCGATCCGAGCGCGAAGTAAATTCAAACGGGAAATAAATTTGAATCATCGCGGCGTCGTGCCGCAGCAGTTTTGCCGTTGATTTGCCCCATTGCTGGTTCAAAAATGCCGGGCTTGAGGCGCGGGGTCTGACAGGACGACTGTCCCATCGCGTTCAGGTACGACACAAAAGACATCTCATCAGAGACTTGTCATCAGAGACTTGGTCATTAAAGACCAGCAAACGGGAGGTACGTCATGGCCGGAACCGGACTCCGTTCATTGCCTCGGAAAAATCCCTGCGCCCAATGCGGCAGATCGATCGAATTGCCGGAATGGGTCGAACACGAACCCGGCCGTACCTTCTATCTCTGGCGCTGTATGGCTTGCGACTACCATTTCGAGTCGGTGGCCTATTTCGATGCGCAAGAAGCCAGCGACGAACCGATCGCTGCCTAGCGTTTTCGAGCGAAGCCGCCTTCGCTAAAGCTTCGGCGGCCGAGTGAGCTAGTGGCCCGGCGAAGCCTTTGGCGGAGACGGGTGGAAACCGGTTCGCGTAAAGAAAACGCGTCAAAACAAAAGCTCTGAAGCTTTCACGCCGCCGATTTTCGGCTTTGCTCCCGAACCGGCAGTTCGATGCGTACGATCAACCCGTGCGGCTGACGGTCGTGCAGCGACAACTTGCCGCCATGCGCCAGCACGACGGAGCGTGCGATCGAAAGGCCGAGCCCGAAGCCGGTCGTGTCGTCCATGTTGCGGGCATCGTCGCCGCGCACGAACGGCTCCTGCATCACTTCCTTGCGGGCATCGGAAATGCCCGGACCGTCATCCTCGACCTCGATGGTGGCCGTGTCGGCCGAGACCGCGAGACGAATGGTGGCGAGCGCGCCGTATCTGACGGAATTTTCCACGAGGTTGGTGACGCTGCGCGTGAGGTCATCCGGGCGCACCGTCGCCATGGCATGTTCCGGTCCCTCGTATGCGACCTTGTGGCCGATGTCGGAGAACTGGTCGGCGACGAGTTGCAGCGTGGAGGCGATGTCGGTCAGGGTCATCGCTTCGAGCTTACGGTCGTTACGCAGGAACGACAGCACCGATTCCAGCATCGAACGCATCTGGTCGAGATCGCTCATCATGCGGTGGCGATGCACCTCGTCCTCGATGAACTCCGCCCGCAGCCGCATCCGCGTGATCGGCGTCCGCAGATCGTGGCTGATGGCGGCGAGCATCTTGGTGCGGTCGTCGATCAATGTGGTGATGCGTTCGCGCATCCGGTTCAGCGCCTTGGCCACAAACCGGATTTCTTCCGGACCGCGCTCGGGTAGCGCTGCGGCCGCGCCGTTGACGCTGAAACTCTCGGCCGCCTTGGCAAAGGCCGACAGCGGCGCCGTCAGCGCCCGCGCCGCCCACAGGCTGAGCAGGCTGACACTGACGATTGCAAACAACAACGTCGCGATCCATGAGCCCGCCCAGAACGGCCGCGGCCGCGGATCGCGCAACACCCGCGCCGAGATCATGCTGCCGTCGGGCAGCGCGATACCGACCTTGTGGCGTTTCTGATCATTGGCCAGGGGAAAGATGTGATAGCTGCTGTCGAGCCGCCGATGCAGGCCGCGCAGGTCGAGGCCTTCAATGTCGCCCGCCTCGCGGGGAATCGGGCCGGGCGGCAGGGGTTCGATGTCGAGCTTGGGAAAGGCGCGCGCCAAATCGCTCATCAGCCGCGGACGATCGGCAGGCGCGGCGGCGCCAAGCAGTTGTACAGCCGCGGCAAACTGTGCGTGACCGCGATCGATACTCGGATCGGGCGGTTCCTGGTCCGGACGGCCGATCAGGAAGATGACGGTCAGGATCAGATGAATGGCGACGATCGATGCGATCACCAGCGCGGTGATCTGGCCGCCGATGGTCTTCAAGTTTAGGACGTCAACCAGTTTCATTTGACGCCATCGAGGGGCGCGGAAGCCGCCTCCACCGTCGGCGTGAACAGATATCCGCCGGAGCGCACGGTCTTGATCATGCTGGAATCCTGCGGATCGGTTTCGATCTTGCGGCGGATGCGGCTCACCAGCACGTCGATCGAGCGCTCGAACGAACCGGCGCTGCGGCCTTGCGTCAGATCGAGCAGGCTGTCGCGTGACAGAACCCGGCCCGGCCGCTCGCAGAAGGCGCGGAGCAGATCGAATTCGGCTGATGTCATCGATACGCGCGCGCCGGCCGGATTGCGCAATTCGCGGAGGCGGAAATCGATCCGCCAGCCCTGAAAGGTCAGCGTGGTGGCGCCCATCACGGCGCTTGCGGTCTGGGCTGCGGCCTGGCGGCGCAGCACCGCATTGATGCGGGCGAGCAGTTCGCGGGGATTGAAGGGCTTGGCAAGGTAATCGTCGGCGCCCATTTCGAGGCCGAGAATGCGGTCGACGTCTTCGCCTCGCGCGGTCAGCATGATGATCGGCACCTGCGACTCGCTGCGGATTTTCCGGCACAGGCTCAAGCCGTCCTCGCCGGGCAGCATCACGTCGAGGATCACGAGGTCGACCCGATGGTCGGTCAGGGCCCGGCTCATCTCGCGCCCGTCGTTGGCGGTCGTGACGTTGCAGGCGTTGGTGCGGAGGTATTTCGCGATCAGCGCCCGCGTCTCGCGGTCGTCTTCCACGACAAGGATGTTAGGCGGCACGGGCGGCATCATGACTCCTCATCCAGAGAATACCGGCAACAGGGCCGCTTTTTTGTTTCCAGATATTTCCGATCTCGCAGGCGCAACACCACGCAACATGTCAGCTTTTGCAATGCGAGTGCGTCGTCGGAAATATGATTCCGCAGCTCCGGGGTGATTCTTAGCACGGGGCCGGCGGCAAGAAGTCTTACAAAAAACTCATGTTCGATACCCTTATTCTCCTGACCGGCCCGATCGAACGAACGGTTCTGCCGGCGGCTTTGCTCGGGCATAACCCCGATCTCACCGTGCTGCCGATCGAACGGTCGAGCGAACTCGCAGAGTTGAGCGCGGACGTGTTGGCCCGCTCGCGGCTGGTGGCCTTCGTGACGCCGGTGATCGTGCCCAGCTCGATCTTGAGCCAACTCGGGTATGGCGCCTTTAATTTCCATCCAGGGCCGCCGAGTTATCCCGGCTGGGCGCCCTCGCATTTTGCGCTCTACGACCAGGCAGAAGAATTCGGCGCCACGGTGCATGCGATGGTCGAGCAGGTCGACGCTGGTCCGATCATCGAGTTCGCGTCGTTTCCGATTCCTCCGCACACCACGGTGCTCGGCCTCGAAGGTCTCGCTTATGCGCATCTGGCGTTTTTGTTCTGGCGCATGGCGAAATGGCTGGCACTCGACCTGGTCCCGCCGCCGG
Organism: Bradyrhizobium sp.; assembly: GCA_035483915.1. GTDB lineage: Bacteria > Pseudomonadota > Alphaproteobacteria > Rhizobiales > Xanthobacteraceae > Bradyrhizobium. The sequence goes on along the minus strand of DATHPL010000390.1, from coordinate 2,641 downwards.
CGCTATCGGTGCAGTGGGCAAACAAAAAATATTCGCGCAAATGCTATCGCGCGATGTGCGACATTCCGCTCGACATTTCGAAGAGCGAACTGGAGCGGCGCCTGAAGGTGTTTGGCGGCAACTACTTCGGAGTGTCGCCGACGATCCGTCTGCACGGCGTGGAATTTCGCGCCGTGCTGCAGCCGTCGGCCGTGGCCGAAATTGAGCTCTTGGGAAGAAACTGATTTTCGCTCGCTGGTCACGCTCGCAAACGCGAAAGCGTCTTGGGCTCAGGAACTTTGGTTCCAGCGCGCCAATCGAAATTACGGGAACAACGGAACGGCGATAGCTTCATCGTGTTTTCTTTTCACCTTTCGACTGAAGGAGGAAACACATGTTTGCAAAAACCACCATGGCGGCTTTGGCTGGCACGGCGTTACTGGCGACGGTGGCGTCGGCGCAAACCCCGACCGCCACGACCGATCGCACGAATGCGGCGGCGTCGGACACGATGTCGAGTTCCCAACTGCAAGGTGAATGGCGCGCCTCGAAGGTCGTTGGTCTTTCGGTCTACAACGACAACAACGAAAAGCTCGGCTCAATCAACGACCTCTTGATGGACAAGAGCGGGAACATCAAGGCGGTGGTGCTCGGGGTCGGCGGCTTCCTTGGTATGGGTGAACACCTGGTCGCGGTCCCCCTCGACAAGGTCAAGTTCTCCAGTGAACCGATCGTCTATACCGGCACGGCCTCTACCGGCACGCCAAGTAGTGGCGGCAGCATGATGAAACCGCCGGGTACACCTCCGCCGACTTCGACCACCACGGGCTCCGCCGGGGCCGGTGGTGCAGCCGCGACCAAGTCTAATCCGTGGTATCCCGATCATGCGGTGTTCAACGCGACCAAGGATGAGCTGAAGGCGATGCCGGAATTCAAGTATTCAAATAGCTAGGGAGGCATCTCGCTTCGAAAAGACGAAAGCGCGTCCGGTTTTTGGCCGGGCGCGCTGTTGCTTGGGACGGTCTGTTCGAGGACTTTGCGCCTTTCGGCGCTGATATCCCGATGCTACGCTCGCCAGCGGCAGGCGCACCTGCGTCCTGCCTAATACCGAACGGGAGGACGATATGAGCGAAAGCGTCTACAAAGTCATCGAACTGATCGGTACCAGCCAGGAATCATGGGAGAAGGCGGCCGGTGCTGCCCTCGAAAGGGCCGGCAAATCCCTACGAGATCTTCGCGTCGCCGAAGTCGTCAAGCTCGACCTTCAACTTGATGCCAAAGGCAAGGTTGAAGCCTACCGCGCCAAGCTCAACGTCTCGTTTAAATTCGAGGACTGAAGCGCTCCAGCTTGAGGGTCCGAACGAGAAAAACGCGTCCGGTTTTGCCGGGCGCGTTTTTTTGTAGTTGGCGGGCTGCTCCCGCTTCTCACCTCGCCCCGCTTGCGGGGAGAGGTCGCATCGCATCGAAAGATGCGATGCGGGTGAGGGGGACTTTCAGAGAGTCGGATGCGCGGATAGAGTCCCTCACCCCAACGCTCTCGCCGCAAGAGCGGGGAGGAGGAGACAGCTCAGTTCGTCTTCACCAGCGGGCAATTACCCTTGTCGAGCGGACGGAACGCCTCGTCGCCGGGAACCGTGGCGAGCAGCTTGTAAAGGTCCCACTCGCCCTTCGACTCCTCCGGCTTCTTGACCTCGAACAGATACATGTCGTGGACCATGCGGCCGTCGATCCGGATCTTGCCGTTCTTGGCGAAGAAGTCGTTGACCGGGGTCGCGCGCATCTGCGCCATCACCTTCTGCGAGTCGTCGGTGCCGATGGCATCGATCGCCTTCAGGTAATGCATGGTTGCGGAATAAAGACCCGCCTGGATCATGGTCGGCATGTGGCCGACCTTTTCGTTGAAGCGCTTGGAGAAGGCGCGCGTCTCGTCGTTCATGTCCCAATAGAAGGCGTCGGTGACGATCAGGCCCTGCGTCGCCTTGACGCCCAGCGCATGGGTGTCGGTGATCTCCTGCAACAGCGCGATCATCTTCTGGCCACCCTGCATGATGCCGAATTCGGCCGCCTGCTTCAGCGCGTTGGTGGTGTCGCCGCCGGCGTTCGCAAGCCCAATGACCTTGGCCTTGGAGGCCTGCGCCTGCAGCAGGAAGGAGGAGAAGTCGGATGAATTCAGCGGATGGCGAACGTCGCCCAGCACCTTGCCGCCGTTCTCTTTCACGACATTGGCTGCGTCGCGTTCCAGCGCCATGCCGAAGGCATAGTCGGCGGTGACGAAGAACCAGGTGTCCTCGCCGCGCTTGACCATGGCCTTGCCGGCGACGTTGGAGAGCGAATAGGTGTCGTAGGTCCAGTGCACGGTGTTGGGCGAGCAGGCCACGCCAGTGAGATCGGAAGTGCCGCCGCCGGAATTGATGTGGATCTTGTTCTTCTCGCGGGTCAGTGCCGAGATCGGCAGCGCGACCGAGGACGTCGGCACGTCGAAGATCGCGTCGACCTTTTCGTTGTCGTACCAGTTGCGCGCGATGCTGACGCCGACGTCGGGCTTGTTCTGGTGGTCGGCCGAGATCATTTCGACCGGCTTGCCCTTCACCTTGCCGCCGTAATCGGTGATCGCCATCTGCACGGCGGCGACCGAGCCCTTGCCGGTGGCGTCCGCATAAAG
>DATHPL010000389.1:0-4048 GCA_035483915.1 Bradyrhizobium sp. | reverse complement strand
TACTGGGCGAGATTTCACGACGATGTTACCGTCCGCACAACCTCGTGGCCTGGTTCGGCCGGCGCATGAGGACGAGCCAGCAACATGATTTCGGGGAGTGCGAACAATGGCAATGGCAGCAACAGCGGGTGACGTCCGCAGCGGCGGAATGACGAAAGACGAACGCTTCGTCATTCTCGCTTCGTCGCTCGGTACTGTATTCGAGTGGTACGACTTCTATCTTTACGGATCGCTGGCCAGCATCATCGGGGCGCAATTCTTCTCGGCCTATCCGCCGGCGACTCGCGATATTTTCGCGCTACTCGCCTTTGCGGCCGGCTTCCTGGTCCGTCCGTTCGGCGCCATCGTTTTCGGGCGCATCGGCGACATCGTGGGACGCAAATACACCTTCCTCGTCACCATCCTGATCATGGGTTTGTCGACCTTCATCGTAGGCCTGTTGCCGAACGCGGCAACCATCGGCTTTGCCGCGCCGGTCATTCTGATCGGCTTGCGTCTGGCCCAGGGTCTGGCGCTTGGCGGTGAGTATGGCGGAGCCGCGACCTATGTGGCCGAACACGCTCCTCCCGGTAAACGCGGCTATTACACCTCGTTTATTCAGACCACCGCGACGCTCGGCCTGTTTCTGTCGTTGTTGGTGATCCTGTTCACTCGCACCGCGATTGGCGAGGCCGACTTCGCCACCTGGGGCTGGCGCATTCCTTTCCTGGTCTCGGTGATCCTGTTGGGCGTATCGGTCTGGATCCGGCTGCGCTTGAATGAATCGCCGATCTTCCAGCAGATGAAGGATGAGGGCAAATCATCGAAGGCCCCGTTGACCGAAGCCTTCGCCAACTGGAGCAACGCCAAGATTGTCATCCTCGCGCTGATCGGCGGCACCATGGGCCAAGGCGTGGTCTGGTACACGGGCCAGTTCTACGCGCTGTTCTTCCTGCAGTCGATTTTGAAGGTCGATGGCTACACCGCGAACCTTCTGATCGCCTGGTCGCTGTTGCTCGGCACCGGCTTCTTCATCGTGTTCGGCGCACTGTCGGACAGGGTTGGCCGCAAACCGATCATCATGGCCGGCTGTCTGATCGCGGCGCTGACCTTCTTCCCGATATTCCGAATGATCACCACCAATGCCAATCCGGCGCTGGAGAAGGCAATCGAATCCGTGAAGGTCGAAGTGGTGGCTGATCCCGCAGGTTGCGGCGATCTGTTCAACCCGGTCGGCACCCGCGTGTTCACCGCGCCGTGCGATACCGCCCGCGACTTCCTCGCCAAGTCATCGGTCAAGTATTCGACCGTGGCCGGACCCGCCGGTTCAGGGGTGAAGGTAACCTTCAACGGCAAGGACGTGGCTTATCCCGACGCGAAAGCCGGCAATCCGGCGCTCACCACCGCGATCGGGGCTGCGGGCTATCCCAAGGCAGGCGATGCGGGCATCGTGAAGATGTCGAATCCGTTTGATATTTTCCGCCCACAGGTATTGGCGATCGTCGGGCTGCTGTTCATCCTGGTGATCTTTGTCACCATGGTGTACGGGCCGATCGCAGCGATGCTGGTCGAACTATTCCCGACCAAGATCCGCTACACCTCGATGTCGCTGCCCTATCACATCGGCAACGGCTGGTTTGGCGGACTATTACCTGCGACAGCCTTCGCGATTGTCGCCTCGACCGGCGATATCTATGCGGGCCTTTGGTACCCGATTATCTTCGCATCCATCACCGCGGTGGTCGGTTTCTTTTTCCTGCCCGAAACCAAGGACGTCGATATCAGGAACAACTGATCTCGTCTCAACGAGCAGACTAAGAGAACCGGCCGCGGGGCGCCTCCCGCGGCCGGTTTGTTTTGCGGCTGATTATGGATGCGACGTCGCGCCTACAAATTGCACGACGATTTCGCGGGCGTGCGGACGTCGTCGATGCTCAATCAGATAAATCGCCTGCCACGTCCCCAGCATCAACTTGGCCTTGATGACCGGGATTTGCAGCGAGGTTGCCGTGAGCATGGTCTTGATATGGGCCGGCATGTCGTCGGGGCCTTCGGTGTCGTGGCTCCAGTCGGCATTCTCGGGCGCCAGACGATCGAGCGCGGCGGTCAAATCGGCGAGCACCGTGGGATCGGCGTTCTCCTGAATCGTGAGCGAGGCCGAGGTGTGACGAATAAAGACCGTCACCTGGCCTTCGACCGCTCTGGCCTCCCTGACGAATTGCGCGACCTCGGCCGTAAGATCGAGGAAGCCACGCCCCGAGGTCTGGACGTTAAGCACAGACGACACGATCGAACCGGTGGAAACCACCGACGGGACGTTGCGGGAGATGAAAGGAGACGCCGCCATGGACAGCCTCAGATCTTGCCGCTGACGTCTTTCTGCATCCGGTTAGCCATCTCGACCAGCCGCCGCCAGGCTTGTTCGAGAAATGACATCACCCGATCCATGTCGCGGTCACTCGGCAACGGGATTTCGATCTTGCGTTCCCCCTCGGCAACCTTCGGCTCGGCCTTTTTCAGCGAGTCCGATTTGGGCAGCGCTTCGTCGGTCTTGCCTTCGGCAACCGGCGGTCGCGAGGCCAGTTCGGCCTTCAGTCTTTCCACTTCCGTCCTGGATTTTTCATTTTCGGCCTGTAGCCGGCCGATTTCCTCATCGAGCGCCGCGCGCTCATCCGGGACGGCATAACAGGCCCAGCCGGCGCCGCCATTGCTGCAGGTCGAAACCGCGCCGGTGCGCGTGTCCAGCCTGATCACGCCATCGGGGATCGGCGACAGCGCGTAACGGCCGTTCTCGTTGTCGGGCATCGATTGACCGACAGCAACGCCGGTTCCAGCGAGCGCCGACATGAGGACAAAGGCTGATGTCAGGTATGTCGCTCTGGTCATGGGCTGCTCCGCCTCAAAGGCTGTTTGAGTTTTGCCGGCTGCGATCCGCGCCTGCCCCTCAAACCTGCGAACGATAGGGCGCACGACCCGATTTCAATGCGTCCGCCAGCAATTCGATCCGATCCTGACCCCAGAATACTTCGCCGTCCAGCACATAGGCCGGCGACCCGAACACGTCGGCCGACAACGCATCCTGGCGATTCTGTTCGTATTTCTGACCGATCTCGTCCGTCCCCGACCGCTCCGCCAGCGCTTTACCCGGAAGGCCGCTATCGTCGGCCAATCGAACCAGCGTCGCGGCATCCGCCAGATTGAGTTCGTCTTCCCATACGCCTGCAAAGGCCCTGCGCAGGAACGGACCGGGATCGTGACCCGCCTCGATCGCCGCCACCACGAGACCGTCGGCCAACCGCGCATTGAACGGCCAATTGGCCGGCTGAAGCTTGAATTGCAGACCGCGCTTGTCGCGCCAGCGTTGTAGTTCAACCATCCGGTAGCGTTGTCTGACCGGGTGACGCTTGAGAAGCGGTTGCCCACCTGTTTCCGAAAACAGATCCACCAGCACGACCGGCTTGTGATTGACCTCGAGATCGTAGGTCGCAACGACGTCGCGAAACAATGCGTGCCCGATATAGGCCCAGGGCGATTGCAATGAAAAGTAGTAGTCGATCTGACGCGGCATGAGGTCTCCCAAAGGGCAGTTTTTCGGAACCGGCTGTTGATGGATCATCCCAACACGCCCCGGGTGGCGAATGTCAAATCCGCTCCACGAGACAGTGCGACGAGGCTTCCGGCGCGGATTTATTCGTGGTCGGGCAGCGATCTATTGCAGTGCGGCGACTGCGCGATTCGCGTCGCTCGGGATAAGGCGAATATACCATTATTATCAAACAGATAAACAGACGTGACGCAATCTTGACTTGATTTAACGCGGTCAGTATGGTCCGCGCGGCTTTTGAGGGGTGACGGGCGTCGTTTTCATTCTCCGCAATCGTTTCGGGTCTTAGCAAGCATGGCGCAAGGCACGAATGACCGCGAAGAAGAAAGCAAATCGTCCTCCGACGAGGCCGCGCTTTCCGCAAGGCTCGGAAGTCTGGAGCACCGGTTGTCCGAAGTTCGGGACAGCCGAAACATCAGAACTGACCAATCCGAAGCAGGAAGTGGAGACGGCAGTGCCCGCGCT
>DATHPL010000388.1:0-4953 GCA_035483915.1 Bradyrhizobium sp. | reverse complement strand
ATGTTCTGATAGTACTTCGGCAACGCATTCCATTTCTCGAGATTGATCATCGCCAGCAGCATCGGGCCGCCTTCCCACCAGCCGGGGTAGTAGTAGTGCGGCGCGACCTTGTAGAGGCCGAGCTTCTCGTCGTCGTAGGGGCCGACCCACTCGGCAGCATCGATGGTGCCCTTCTCCAGCGCGGGGTAGATGTCGCCGCCGGCGAGCTGCTGCGGCACGCAGCCAAGCTTCTGCATCACGCGGCCGGCAAAACCGCCAATGCGGAATTTCAATCCTTGTAGATCGTCGACGGTGTTGATCTCCTTGCGAAACCAGCCACCCATCTGACACGTCGTGTTGCCGGCGAGCAGCGACGTGACGTTGTAGCCCTTATAGAACTCGTTGAGCAGTTCCTTGCCGCCGCCCATCATGTACCAAGCCTGATTGAGCCGCGCGTTGGGGCCGAACGGAATACAGGAGCCGAAGGTGAAGGCCGGATCCTTGCCGAAGTAATAGTAAGACGCGGTGTGTCCCATCTCGACGGTGCCGTTCTGCACGGCATCGAGTACCTGCAAGCCGGGCACGATTTCGCCCGCCGCAAACGTCTGAATCTGAAACTTATTGTCGGTGGCCTCACCAACGACCTTGGCCATGACCTCGGCTGCACCATGCAGCGTGTCGAGCGATTTCGGCCAGCTCGTCGTCATGCGCCATTTCAGCTCCGGCATCGACTGCGCAATCGCAGGAGCTGCGATGCTCGCCGCCCCCGCGACGCCTAAACCGGTGACCTTGATAAAGTCGCGACGCTTCATCGAATTTCCTTCCCTGGTGATGCTGTGTGTCGGCCTTCGTTTCGAGGCCTTGATCAACAAGCATGGATGATCCCGTTTGGAATTTCCATGCTCATCTTATGTCGCAACGCAAAAAGCCCGGCGTCTTACGACGCCGGGCTTCAGAAGACCATTAAAGTGACGATTAGCCGCGGGTGCGCGAGCGGATCATGAAACTGTCGAACGTATATTCGGCAACCTGCCACCACAGATATTCATCGGAGCGATAGGCTTGCATCGCGTCGATCGACTTCTTGAAGTCGGGGTTCTTCGCGGAAATTTCCGCCCACAATTCGTTGGTCGCCTTCAGGCAGGCTTCCAGCACTTCGTTGGTGAAAGGCCGGAGCTGCGTGCCGCCGGCCACCAGACGCTTCAGGGCTGACGGATTCTGCATGTCGTAACGCGCCGCCATCCAGGTATTCGCATTGGCCGCCGCATTGGTGATGATGGCCTGATAATTCTTCGGCAGCGAATTCCACTTCTCGAGATTGCAGTAGGCATGCACGGTCGGGCCGCCTTCCCAGAAGCCGGGGTAGTAGTAATACTTCGCGACCTTCTGGAAGCCGAGCTTCTCGTCGTCATAGGGGCCGACCCACTCGGCCGCATCGATGGTGCCTTTTTCCAGCGCGGGATAGATGTCGCCGCCCGCCAGCTGCTGCGGCACGACGCCAACTTTTTGCAGCACCTGACCGGCGATACCGCCGATGCGGAATTTCAGTCCGGAAAGATCGGCAACGGTCTTGATCTCCTTGCGGAACCAGCCGCCCATCTGGGTGCCGGTGTTGCCGCAGGGAAATCCGATCACGCCGAACTTCTTGAAGAACTCATTGCCTAGTTCCTGGCCGCCGCCTTGATACCACCAGGAATTCTGCATGCGCGCGTTCAAACCGAACGGCACTGAAGCATAGATCGCGAAGGTCGGATCCTTGCCGACATAATAGTACGAGACGGTATGGCAGAGTTCGATGGTGCCGTTCGAGGTAGCGTCAAGCGCCTGCAGGCCAGGAACGATTTCGCCGGCCGAAAAAACCTGGATCTGAAATTTGTTGTCGGTCATCTCGGCGACGTATTTTGCGAACTCGGTGGCGCCGTTGTAGATCGTGTCGAGCGACTTCGGAAAACTTGACGTCATACGCCATTTGATTTCAGGCGAAGACTGCGCAATCGCCGGTGAAGCCACGGCGCTCGCCGCTGCTCCCACGGCCGAAACTTTCAAAAAATCACGACGCTTCATCTAAGGCATCTCCTTGATAGGGCATTTCCCGAAATTCACCGGGGCTCTTTGTTCGGCCCTGAAGGCGGCTTTAACATGGAAGCCGCCGAACCGAAAACCGGACAAAGGCATGAAAACGTTGATTAAACGAAAGTCTGATATGTCGCTGCGGCTCAAGCCGCCGCAATAGCGCCCTTTAGCTGATCGCGGACCTTGGCACCGATCGCCCGGAAGATCGCCGCATGCGGCCCATCCGGCTCGCTCTCGACAACAGGCGTCCCGGCATCCGAGGTCGTCCGGATCGACATATGCAGCGGTATCTCGCCGAGAAACGGCACGGCTAGACGCTCGGCTTCGTGGCGCGCGCCGCCATGACCGAAGATGTCCGACTTCGTACCGCAGTGCGGGCACTGGAAATAACTCATGTTCTCGATGATGCCGAGCACCGGCACGTTGACCTTCTTGAACATCGCCAGTCCGCGCCGCGCATCGATCAGCGACAGATCCTGCGGAGTCGAAATGATGATCGCTCCCTTGAGAGGCACATTCTGCGCCAGGGTGAGTTGCGCATCGCCGGTGCCGGGCGGCATGTCGACCACGAGAACGTCGAGCGTGCCCCACGCGACGTCGCGCAGCATCTGGGTGATGGCCGACATCACCATCGGTCCACGCCAGATCATCGCGGTCTCTTCTTCCACCAGAAAGCCGATCGACATGATCGAAAGGCCGAAGCGCGCAAGCGGAATCATTTTGCGCTCGTCGTTCAATTGCGGCTTCTCGCGGATGCCGGTCAATCGCGGCACCGACGGCCCATAAATGTCAGCATCGAGCAGACCGACCCGCAAGCCCAGATCGCGCAGGCCGAGCGCCAGGTTGATCGCGGTGGTGGATTTTCCGACGCCGCCCTTGCCGGAGGCGACCGCAATCACCGCTGCGACGCCGGGGATTTCCGCCTGCTTCGACATCGGCGAAGGCGCGCCTTGTGGCGGCCGGTGCGCGGCGACGTTTTGCACGCCGTGCGCATGGCGATGCGGCGGGGCTGCGGGCGCCGCGCCCGCCTTGCGTTCGGCGGTCAGCGCAACCATGGCGACTTCAACGCCGGGAACGGCGCGCACCGCGGCCTCGGCCGCAGCGCGCACGCTTTCCCAGGCGCGGGCTTCCGCCGCTTCGACATTGATCGAAAAGAACACCTTGCCGTCGTTGACCGTCATCGCCGACAGCACGCCCGCATTGGTCAAAGCCACGCCACGCGGCGTGGCGACCTTCGCGAGAGCATCCTGAACCTGTTGTTGCGTCACGCCCACGGGGCACTCCTAATTATTGTTGGATGCGACCCATAGAGCGCAGCTGCTCAAAAGGCTAGGAGTGGAGTGGATTTGACATTCGTCACCAACCCAGCCGCGCGTTTGGAAAACGAATGTCAAATCCTAAACTCCACTAAAAACCTATATTCGCTAGTGGTGGTCCTTTGATTCTAACATTCGCAAAGTGGCCGCTGAGAAGGATGCGAATATTAGAATCGGACCACTAGCGCCTGCCGACGTCATCGGTCCGCATCGTGGGCGCGGATCCGGCCTGCTCCGTGGCGGCCTCGTAATTCAGCTCGATCATCACGCCGTTGGGGTCGTTGACGAAGATCTGCCAAAGGTCGCCGCCGGGAACCTGCCGCGCGTCGAAAGGCATGTTCTTCGACGTGAGCCGTGTTTTCATGGCGTCAAAGCCGCGGCTGACGAATGCCACGTGATGGACCACGCCGGAATCGGCCTTCTGCGGCTCTTCGGTCGGTGAAATATCGACCAGATGCACCACGGCCTTGCCCTCGCTGTACATCCAGGCGCCGGGAAAGGCGAAATTCGGCCGGTCGCCTTTTTCGAGGCCTAGAACGTCCTCGTAGAACCGAACGGTATCGGCGAGTTTTCGGGTTCGGATGTTGAAATGATCAAGCACGCCAACAGTCATTCCCATATGATGTTACTCCCTTTTTTGTTTTGAAACTCGACTATCGGCCCATGCTATCATAAAACCACGCCCGCCCGCCAAATGGCGCGTTGCCGACCCTTTGGCACGCTCCCAGGCCGCGGGTCTTAAGGCGGAGCCTGTTTCGAGCCTTGAAGCAGTCTACCGTCCCCCTTCACGATCATGCCCGGCCGACCAATGCGCCGGCAGAACCCCAGGATTGCACCAATGGCTAAAGTCGCTTTTCTCGGTCTCGGCGTCATGGGTTTCCCCATGGCAGGACATCTCGTCGCCAAGGGCGGTCACGAGGTGACGGTCTACAACCGGACCCCGGCCAAGGCCAAACAATGGGCCGAGAAATTCAAGGGCAAAACCGCCGCCACGCCGAAGGCCGCAGCCGAAGGTCAGGATTTCGTGATGGCCTGCGTCGGCAACGACCACGACCTCCGCGCCATCACGATCGGCGCCGATGGCGCTTTTGCAGGCATGAAGAAAGGCGCCACCTTTGTCGACCACACCACGGCCTCGGCCGAGGTCGCCCGCGAGCTTGACGCGGCCGCCACCAAGGCCGGTTTCAAATTCGTCGATGCGCCGGTGTCGGGCGGACAGGCCGGCGCTGAAAACGGCGTGCTCACGGTGATGTGCGGCGGAACCGAGGACGCCTATGCCGGCGCCGAGCCGGTGATTGCCGCCTATGCGCGCATGTGCAAGCGGCTCGGGCCTGCGGGAAGCGGCCAACTGACCAAAATGGTCAACCAGATCTGCATCGCGGGTCTCGTTCAGGGCCTTTCGGAGGGCATTCATTTCGCCAAGAAATCGGGGCTCGACGTTGCTGCCGTGATCGACACCATCTCCAAGGGCGCAGCGCAGTCCTGGCAGATGGAAAACCGCTACAAGACCATGAACGACGACAAATACGATTTTGGTTTCGCGGTGGAATGGATGCGCAAGGATCTGTCGATCTGCATCGCCGAA